>CAZPCE010000118.1:0-5690 GCA_964584915.1 uncultured Arenimonas sp.
ACCTACGACCTTCGGGTTATGAGCCCGACGAGCTGCCAGACTGCTCCACCCCGCAGCAGTGAACCGCGATTATAGCGGCTTGGCGGAAATTCACGCAAGCAAAAGTTAAATTTGGCCGATATAGCGGTGTTTCAGATGGATTTGCGTACAAACCAAGGTGCCGAAAAGAGAAAGCTGCGCGTGTTTTACGGTTTTTCGAACATGAAGACGGCAAGTCGTGGCGGTTTGCCATCATCGTCCGGATGCCAATATTCATTGAAAGTTTTCAGACTGAAGCCGTTGCCGGTGGCGGCCTGCAAAAAATCCGACACATGATGAATGAAGGCCTGCACTTCGGTTGTCTGCCCGCCACGCTGGAAATTCGCCTTGCCGCCCTGGTATTGCCGGAATGGATGCAGTTCGGAAATATGGAAGCGTCCGCCGGCCCGCAAACTACGAAAAGCTTCCTTGAATACGTGCGATAGATCTTCGATATGCTCCAGTACCAGATTGCATACCACCAAGTCATGGCTGTCGTTCTGGCTTGGCCATAGACCGGTCAGATCGGCCACGTGAAACTCGATGTTGCTTGCGTTCAGCTTTTGCCGGGCTTGCTCGATCATGCCCTCGGAAAAATCCAGCGCCAGAACGGTTCCGGAAATATTCGAAAGCAGCACGGTATTTTTTCCGGTACCGCAACCAAGCTCGAGAGTGTTCTTGAATTTCAGCTGCGATAACGTCGCTCGCGTGATCGACTGGTCAAGATCACGCGTCAGGTTTCTATCTTGGTCGTAAGTCGATGACCAGCTATCGTAGGCGGCCTGGATACTCATGGATCGTCATGCCTATTCGCGGCGTCCAGTTCAAATGGAAATCAAACCGGGAAAGCCTGACTGCACCATGCCAGTATTGGTTCGGCAAAAATGCCCATCACCAGCAAAGCCAACGCATTGATCGTGAACGCGATGCGCAGATGCATATCGGAGTGAATACGCGGAGCCTCGCCCTTGGGTTCTTCGAAAAACATCGCACGGATGATGCGGAGGTAATAGAACGCACCTACGACTGCCGCGACAACGCTGAGAATGGCAAGCCAGGTATAGCCACTTACCACCGCGGCCTTGATCACCTGCAATTTCGCCCAGAAACCAAGGAATGGTGGCACGCCGGCCAGCGAGGCCATCACGAACAACACCATCAAGGCATGGAACGGATTGTGCTGCCAAAGCCCACGGAAATCGGAAACTTCTTCGGCTTCGAAACCTTTGCGCGAGAGGGTAATGATCGCGGCAAACGCGGCAGCCGACATCAGCGAGTAGGAAATCGCGTAGAACATCGCCGCGGTATACCCCGTGTTGTCGGCGCATACCAAGCCCATGAACAAAAAGCCGACATGCGAAATGGTCGAATACGCCAAGAGTCGTTTCAGGTTCGTTTGTACCAAGGCGATCAAGTTACCGATCACGAGCGAAATCGCGGCAAGATAAGCCACCATGTCGCCCCATTGCACATCGGCGGTACCAAGCCCCATTTCCAGCAGGCGGTAGGCCATGCCGAAGGCCGCCAGTTTCGGCGCTGCGGCAATCAATAAGGTGACGGCAGTCGGCGCGCCTTGGTAAACATCGGGTAGCCACATATGGAAAGGCGCCGCACCGAATTTGAATGCGATGCCGACCAGCATGAAAACCACGCCCAGCATCAACATGTTCTGATTGCTGGAAATTCCGGAGGCGGCGTAAATTTCGCCCAGTTGCAGACTGCCGGTCGCGCCGTAAACCATCGACATGCCGTACAGCAACAAACCCGAAGCCATCGCACCGAGCACGAAATATTTCATCGCCGCTTCAGAGGCCAGGCGATTATCGCGATCCATAGCGACCAAGCCATATGAACTCAGCGCAAGCAATTCCAGACCAAGATACAAGGTCACCATGCTGCCGGCGGAGATCATCAGCATCATGCCCAGCACAGAGAACAGTGCAAGCGCGTAGAACTCGCCTTTGAAAAGGTCGCGATCAATCAGATAAGGCTTGGCGTAGACCAGGCTGAATGCCGAGACGAGATACAAGGCCATCTTCAGCACATCGCTGGCGATATCCCGCACGAACATGTTGCTGAATGCAAAAACCTGCCCGGTCGCCATATCGCGTGCAGTCAAAACCGCCGCTGCGACCAGCACCAGAATCGACAGGAAATGGATCAGGCCGCGACGCTTGGGCGAGATGAACAAATCGAGCATCAATAATGCAAACGCCGCGCCGCACATGAAAAGTTCCGGAGTGACGGTTTGCAGATCAGCCATGACGAATGTGGAAGGAAGCATGTATGTGTCCTTACAGTTTGGTCGCACTCAACTGGGTAACCAGCTGGGTGACCGAACTATCCATTAAATCGGTAAGTGGTTTTGGGTACACGCCAAGTGCCAGGACACCGGCCGCGAACAGCAGCAACATCAGCGCTTCACGCCCGTTGATGTCTTTCAGCTCGGCAACATGGTGATTGGCGACTTCGCCGAAAATCACGCGCTTGACCATCCACAAGGTATAGGCAGCGCCCAGAATCAAGGTCATGGCGGCAAAAAAAGCGGTAACCGGCGATTGCTGGAACGCGGCAAGAATGACCATGAACTCGCCCACAAAGCCCGAAGTGCCAGGCAAGCCGGCATTCGACATCGCTAAGAAAACAAACAAGCCCGCAAACCACGGCATGGTGTTAATCACGCCGCCGTAATCCTTGATCATGCGGCTATGCATGCGGTCGTACAGCACGCCGACGCAACTGAACATCGCGCCGGAAATGAAGCCGTGCGAAATCATTTGCACCATGGCGCCCTGCAAACCGAGTTCGGCCGCATCGGTATTTCCGCTGTCCTTTACCAGGCTGAATGCGATGAAAGTACCGAGAGTGACGAAACCCATGTGCGCAATCGAGGAATAGGCAATCAGCTTCTTCATGTCTTGTTGCACCAAAGCCACCAGACCGATATAGACGACGGCAATCAGCGACAGCAAAATAATCAGCCAGGCGTATTCATGACCGGCATCCGGCAGGATCGGCAAGGTAAAACGGATGAATCCGTATCCGCCGATTTTCAGCATGATCGCGGCCAGCACCACGGAACCTGCCGTTGGCGCTTCCACGTGGGCATCCGGCAACCAAGTATGGACCGGAAACATCGGAATTTTGACCGCGAATGCCGCCAGGAAAGCAAAGAACAGCCACATTTGCTCTTCAGCGGACAATTGCAATTCGTACCATGACGACAGCTGGAAACTGCCGGATTTGAGATACAGGTAAACCATGCCGACCAACATGAACACCGATCCGAGAAAGGTGAACAGGAAGAATTTGATACTGGCGTAGACGCGGCGCGGACCGCCCCAGACACCGATGATGATGAACATCGGGATCAACATGCCTTCGAAGAACACGTAGAACAGCACGGCGTCCATCGCGCAGAACACGCCAACCATCAAGCCTTCAAGAATCAGGAAAGCGGCGAAGTATTGCGGCACGCGTTTTTCGATCGAATTCCACGCGCCGATCAAGACCAGCACGGAAGTGAATGTCGTCAGCAGGATCAAGGCGATCGATATGCCGTCCGCACCCAGGTTGTAGAAAATATCGAAGCTGGGTATCCATGGATGCGTTTCGACGAACTGCATACCCGGAGTGACCAAATCGAATGATTGATAGAGGGGAAAACCCAGGCCCAGGGTAATCAACGCTACCAGCAACGCGAACCATTTGGCCTGAGTGGCATTCTTTTCACTGAAAAATAGCGTCAGCCCGCCACCAATAATTGGCAGCCAAATCAAAAGGCTTAGCAATGACGACTTAAGATCCATCCGAACTTCCCCAGTGCTTACACGCCAAGATTTCTGGCCAACAACGCCAACAAGGCGATGAGACCCAAAATCATTGCGAAGGCATAAATATACAAACGGCCGCTTTGGATCTGGCGCACCAAACCTGCGGTTCTATCAATCAACACGGCAGTACCGTCAACGAACAGTCCGTCGATAATTCTTGTATCAATCCATTTTGCCGCAGCCTTGCCAAGCGCGATGCCGCCGCCGGCAAAACCCTTGATCCACAAATCGTCGAAACCGTATTTGTTTTCGAGGATACGAATCGGCAATGCGAAAATCTTCTGGCATTTTTTCGCGACTTCGATATTGAACAGATAAATATAGGTCGCCAACGCAAAGCCCGAGAAAGCCAGCCAGAATGCCGGCGCCTTGAAGAAATGCAGCCCCATGTGCAGGGCGATGCCATGCGCGCCACCAAATTCTTCGGCGATGATATCGAACCAGCGATGATCGCCGGTAACGGTAATCGGGCCTGTAAAGAAATCGCCAAACAACATCGGCCCCACGGTCAGGAAACCGATAACAACGGAAGGAATCGCCAGCAGTATCAAGGGAATCGTCACGACCAACGGAGATTCATGCGGGATGTGAGGTCCGTGATGGTGGTCGTCATGCGCATGATCATCTTGTGCATGCCCGCCTTCTTGATGGTGGGCATCTTGTGCGACTTCAGCATGAACCGGTTTCGCATGAGCATGTTCTTCATGGGCATGTTCGTTGTCGCGGAAGCGCTCTTTGCCATGGAAGGTGAGATAGAACAAACGGAAACTGTAGAAGCTGGTGATAAACACGCCGAGCAATACCGACCAATACGCGTACTGGTTCACCCAGCCGCCCTCTTCTGCCGCGAGATGCGTCGCATCGATGATCATGTCTTTCGAATAGTAACCGGCGAAAAAAGGGAAGCCGGTCAATGCCAGGGTACCGATCAAACTGGTCCAGTAGGTAATAGGCATGTATTTCTTCAAGCCACCCATTTTCCGCATGTCCTGCTCATGGTGCATGCCGATGATCACGGAGCCGGCAGCCAGAAACAGCAGCGCCTTGAAGAATGCGTGCGTCATCAAGTGGAAAACCGCACCGCTATAAGCCGATACACCCAGGGCTACTGTCATGTAACCCAATTGGGAAAGTGTCGAATAGGCAACTACGCGTTTGATATCGTTTTGCACGATGCCCATCAGGCCGGTGAAGAACGCGGTCGTCGCACCGATGAACAATACGAATTGCAATGCCGTTTCGCTGAGTTCGAACATCGGCGACATGCGGGCAACCATGAAGATACCCGCGGTCACCATGGTGGCCGCATGGATCAATGCCGAAATCGGAGTCGGACCTTCCATCGAGTCAGGCAGCCAGACGTGCAATGGCACCTGTGCCGACTTGCCCATGGCGCCAATGAACAGGCAGATACAGATAAACGTGATAACCGTGGTGCTGTTGCCATCAAGAACATTGAACGTAGTGCCGAACACGGTTGGATGCCACTGCGGAATATAAGTGAACACCGCTTGTGCGTTGTCGCTTAACTTCGAAAAGACATCGGCATAGTCCAGCGTGCCATAGGCATACAGGATGGCGGCGATGCCAAGCAGGAAACCGAAATCGCCAACGCGATTGACCAGGAACGCTTTCAGGTTCGCAAAAATGGCAGTCGGACGCTTGTACCAGAAGCCGATCAGCAAATAGGAAACCAGACCCACCGCTTCCCAGCCGAAGAACAATTGCAGGAAGTTGTTGCTCATCACGAGCATCAGCATGGAAAAAGTGAACAGGGAGATGTACGCAAAAAAGCGGTTGTAGCCCTCGTCTTCTTCCATGTAGCCAATGGTGTAGATG
>CAZPCE010000118.1:5700-7292 GCA_964584915.1 uncultured Arenimonas sp.
TCCCGCGTTAGGCGCAATCGCGCGCCAGCTTCGATGCCCTTGACGGCGGCTGCCGCGATGGCGTCGGGGTGATCGGACTGCACGATCGCGGTCAGGTTGTCGATCATGAAACCGATATGCGCCGAGTAATGCCCGATTTCGTAAAACGTATAGATGTTCTGGTTAAACGGGTCGGCCTGCCCGGTGTAGAGTTGATACAACACTTGGCATGAAAGCGCGCAACTTACGGCGACGCCGATGATGGTGACGGCATGCGCACCGGTGCGGCCAATCTGTTTCCCGAATAGCCCTGCCATTGCAGCGCCGAACAAGGGCGCCAAGGCAATAATCAGCAAGTACCAGGTGGAGAGTTGCGAAGAATCCATCAGCATCAGCCCTTCAGAGAATCCAACTCGGCCACATTGATCGTGCGGCGATTACGGAACAGAGTGACCAGGATTGCCAGGCCGATTGCAGCTTCGGCGGCAGCCACGGTAAGAATGAAAAACACGAATACCTGACCCGAGACTTCCGCGTTGAAACGCGAGAACGCGATGAAGTTGACGTTCACGGCCAACAGCATGAGTTCGATGCACATCAGCAGGACGATCACATTTTTGCGATTGATGATGATGCCGGCGATGCTCAGGCTGAAAAGAACCGCACCCAGCAATAAATAATGGTTCAGGCCAATCATGGCGTCGACTCCTGTTTGGATTCCGCTTTCATCTTGATCAGGCGCACGCGGTCTTCGCGGCGAACCATGACTTGTTTGGACGGGTCTTGCGTTTTGGTGCCGGTGCGGCGGCGCAAGGTCAACAGCACTGCGACAACGATCGCGACGGTCAGGATGACGGCGGCAATTTCAAACGGCAGCATGAAGCGGGTGAACAAGGCTTCCCCTATCCATTCGATATTGCTTTTGCCGAGCGCCGTTGCAGGATCGGTTTCCGACAATGTCGGCCATGCATCCGTCTGTTTCAGACCGAGCAATGCCAGGATTTCCACCAACATCACTCCGGCAACCAGCATGCCGACCGGGAAATATTTGGCGAAGCCTTCACGCAAGGGCGTGGTGTTGATATCGAGCATCATCACCACGAACAGGAACAGCACCATCACGGCGCCGACATAGACCAGGATCAGCGTGATGCCGAGGAATTCGGCTTGCAGCAGCAGCCAAAGACATGCGGTCGTGAAAAATGTCAGCACAAGGCTCAGGGCCGCGTGCACCGGGTTTTTTAGACTGATTACACCTACCGCAGCCAGCACGGTGACGGTGAAAAAGGCCCAGAAGGCGATTAATTCGGGAGTCATCTCTGTCGTCCTCAGCGATATGCCGCATCGGCAGCGCGACGCGCCGCGATTTCGGATTCAAAGCGATCACCAATGGCCAGCAACTTGTCCTTGGTAACAATGTTTTCGCCGCGTTTTTCAAAATGGTATTCGTGGATGTGGGTTTCCACGATCGAATCGACCGGGCAACTTTCTTCGCAGAAACCGCAGTAAATGCATTTGAACAAATCGATTTCGTAACGCGTGGTGCGGCGTTGCCCATCGGCACGCGGCTCCGAATCAATCGTGATCGCCAATGCCGGGCAAACCGCTTCGCA
>CAZPCE010000118.1:7342-8756 GCA_964584915.1 uncultured Arenimonas sp.
CTCGAACGGATAGTTCACCGTGTAGGTCGGCTTGAACATGTATTTCAAGGTCAGCCACATGCCTTTGATGAATTCAATCAGCAACAGGCTTTTGAGGTAGCTAATGATGCGAGACATTGCCTTAGCTCCCAATCACGAAAATATTGTTGTAGGCCATGAGTGCCGTCACGAAAATCCAGAAGATCGTCAGCGGAATGAATACTTTCCAGCCCAGGCGCATGATTTGATCGTAGCGATAGCGCGGGAAACTGGCGCGGAACCAGACGAAAGAAAATGCGAACAGGAAAGCCTTGATGAACAGCCAGCCGAACCACGGATGACTCAACCAGCCCATCGAACTCGGAAACGGCGACAACCAGCCACCCAGGAAAAGCAATGAGGCCAGGAAGCTGACCAGAATCATGTTGGCATATTCGGCCAGGAAGAAAATCGCGAATGCCGAACCGGAATATTCAACATGGAAACCGGCGACGATTTCGGATTCACCTTCTGCAACGTCGAACGGGGCACGATTGGTTTCGGCCACGCCGGAAATAAAGTAAATAATGAATAGCGGAAACAGCGGAACCGCAAACCATTCCAGCGCACCGGCATCACCCGCTTGGGCATTCACGATTTCGGTCAGGTTCATGCTGCCAGCAGCAACCAGCACGCCCACAAGCGCAAAGCCCATCGCGATTTCGTAACTGACCACCTGCGCTGCCGAACGCAGAGCGCCGAGCATGGCGTATTTCGAGTTCGATGCCCAACCGGCCAGGATGATGCCGTAAACGCTCATCGAAGTAAGAGCCAGCAACATCAACAAGCCGGCATTGACGTTTGCCAGCACCATTCCATCGCTGAAGGGTATGACTGCCCATGCGGCGAACGCAGGAGCCAACGCAATCAAAGGCGCCAAACGATACAGGAACGGACTTGCGCTGCTCGGAAGAATCAATTCCTTGAACAGCATCTTGAATACGTCAGCGAAAGCCTGGATGAAACCAATGCCGAAGATGCCACCGATAAATTGCGGTCCTTGACGGACATGCATCCAGCCAATCACTTTGCGTTCAAGCAAGGTGTAGAACGCAACCGAAATAATCAATGGCAGGGCAACCACAAGAATCTTGATCAAGGTCCAGACGACAAGGCCGAGTGAACCGAAGGTCAGGAAAAATTCGCGGATCATTGCAATAAGTTCTAGCACGCTTATGCCCTCACCAAAGTAAGGCCGGCAGTCGCCGATAGCGGCGCGGTGGCTTCATAACCCGATTCAATCCAGACGGTACCTTGTGGTACGCGTGTCGATACTTTGACAGGCAATGCCAACGTACCGACACCATCACCGATTTTCACCATGACGCCATCGGAAACACCACGAGCCAAAGCTTCCTCCGGATGCAATACGGCGCTAGCACCAAGAGTGAGCGCG
>CAZPCE010000119.1:0-8731 GCA_964584915.1 uncultured Arenimonas sp.
GAAATAACTCGAACTGCCACCCATTGGCCCACGGGCAGACATCGAAACCGTCGGGAACCCGCGCAAGATCAGCAAGGGAAGCGCGCTGCCATTAAAGCCAAAGTCGGAGCCCGTGCCAGCGACGTTCCTTACTGCTTCGGTCAACGTGCCAACATTCTGGTCTTGCAATACGGCGCGGGTAATGGTTTGCACACTTTGCGCTGTTTCCAGCGTGGGTGTTTCCGTTTTGTTGGCTGTCGATGTCGGTCCGGCTTTGTAATCTTCACGCTCGCCGATGACCTGGACGGTATCCAGTGTCTTTTCTTTTGAAGGAGCGACCTTTTCTGCGGCGTAGGCGGCATGACAGGAAGTCATGATGGCGATCGCCATCAGTGAATAGCGGGGTAATGTTTTCATTCTGGTTCCATTCTTGTGTTGATTAGTGATGGGAGTGTTCGACGCTTCCGGGCTTTTCGGCATGCACGGCGAATTCCACTTTTATCTTTCCGGCATGCTTGAACTGCAGGACCACCGGAATTCGATCTCCGTCCTTCCATTGCTGCTTGGGTTTGATAAACATGAGGTGATAACCGCCCGGCGCGAGTGAAACGCCTTTTCCGGCAGACACTGGCAGGCCATTGGCAAGCGGACGCATACGCATGACGCCGTTCTCCATCGTCATTTGATGGATTTCGACGCGTGCCGCTTCTGTTGTTGAGCCGCCGAGAAAGACATCGTTTTTCTTCCCGTTGTTTTTGATCGTCAGGTAACCGCCGGCAACGCCGGCATTCGGCGGGGTTGCGGAACTCCAGGGATGTTCAATGCCTATGCTTCCCAATTTATACGCATGTGCCCAGGCGAGAACGGGAAATAGAAGAGCGGCAGCAAGTAAAAGGCTGATTCGTTTTTGCATGATCGTTACTCCAAAGTGGATGTGGTTTAAATCGAATCGAACAGGCTGAAAGGTTTGCGTTTTTTCAGGTGTGTTTTTGGGCGCGTCATGCTGATCAGGGCGTAGATAATCATTACGCCTGATGCTGTGGTAAAGGCCATCGCCATCAAGAGGAGATCGGTCATGATCGAGCTCCTTTCAGTGCGGAAAAAAATTCCAGTACGAAAGAATCAAGAAGCCTAATCGCCGACACACTCGGGCCGAGTGGTGAGGAGCTACGACAATTGTTTTGGCCAAGCTCGTTGCGACGTGGCCTATACGAAGGGCTGCTTGGATCTAAATCAGCAGTACGGGTAACAATAGGTAAAATCGCAAAGACGAGAGCCGAGCGCGAAGCTCGCGGCTTCGCGACAAAATTCGATAACATCGGGTTTTCTCCAGAACACAGATACGAACGCGCCATCACAGGAGGCGCGATGAATTAAGCGTGTGTCAGAGAAGGATGGGTGGCCCGCGTGAACCCAGGCCACTGGGATATGAAAAGATCCGAAGAACGATTTGCCTTGCGAGGCTTACGACGTGATCCGCAATCAGCGGGAAAATCAACGCAATCAGTAACAGTAATGGCGCGATGGAAGCCGCGAGTGGGCAATAGTCGCAATCCTGGCCCATCGGCCTTGGCTTGGGCAGTTCGCCTTTTCCGAAGTCCGCGAGATTCACCATCTTCAAACCGGTCGCGGTACACATTTCGACCCAGCTGGAACCCGAAGCCGCATTATTGCCGTCTATCCAGCGGCTAACGCTTGGTGCAAACACCAGCAGCAACATGGCCAGCAAGGCCATGCGTGCAAAGAGTGTCTGGAAGCGGCGGTTTCGCATCCGGGCATTTTACATCAGGCTTGGGATTTGTGGCGATGGTCATCAATGATGCGCATGGCCTTCATGTGAATGCTCACGATGCTGATTTGCGTCGCAGGCTTTGTAGCCACAGGCCGTGGTTTCCATTTGCAGGGTCAGGTGATGGATATCGAATGCTTCTTTCAGTTGATCGGCAATGGTTTGCCTCAATGCCTGCAAATCGTTTACATCGTCGTCGGCCACGATATGCGCGGTCATCGTCGGCGATTTGCTCGCGAGCGACCAGATATGCAAATCATGCACATCGACAACGCCGGGAGTATTCAGCAAAACCTCGCGAACGTCGGAAAGGGCAATATTGTCCGGCACGCCTTCGAGCAGAATATGAATGCTCGCCCGCAGCAAGCTCCAGGTGCGGGGAAGTACCCACAAACCGATCAATACGGCAAGAATCGGATCAAGAATCCACCATTGCGTAAAATAGATAATCACGGAGGCAATTAGTACCGCGACTGAGCCCAGCATGTCGCTCCAGACTTCGAGGTACGCGCCTTTCATGTTGAGGCTTTCCTCGCTGCCGGCTTTGAGCAGGCGCATGGAAACAAGATTGACGAAAAGCCCCAGGCCTGCGATCACCAGCATGCCGGTACTGGCGACTTCGGGCGGTTTCGCAAAGCGGCCGATGGCTTCCCACAAGATGTAAGCCGCGACCACGAACAGTAATGTGCCGTTGATCAAGGCGCCAAACGCTTCGAAGCGTGCGTAGCCATAAGTACGTTTAGCATCGGAAGGCAGGCGTGAAAGACGCACGGCAACGAGTGCGATCATCAATGCCAGCGTGTCGGTTGCCATATGCGCGGCATCCGACAGCAGTGCCAGACTATTGGTGAGATAGGCGCCGACGATTTCGGCAACGAGAAACGAAGCCGTCAGCGCGAGTGCCCACCACAAGGGCTTTTCATGCTTGATCGTATCAAGCCCGTGATTATGATCGGGTGCGTGCGCTGCCATGGCGTGCCTGTCGAACGGAGAGTGTTTGCATCATAGCTTCCGGAGCTGCTGCAATACTATTGCAATGCTGGAGTTCGCTGAAGCGGTGCAACACGAGAACGGGTCGTAAGCCCGCAAATAATCCTGTATCGCCAATAGGATCAGCGATGGACGTATTTCCCGCCATTGAAAACATCATCGACCCGCTGGAACAGCGCAATCGCCTTTTCGCTTTTTGCGGCGTCGTCGGGAACTTTGGTCAAGTCGCCGTCGGCACTGACCGAATAATTTTCAAGCCGTTTTTTCGGCCCCAGAAGCGTAAGGTGGCGAAGACCATCCGGTGTCGGAGTGAGGTAACCCAGTTCCTGGTAATTCACCAGAAATGCCCGTTGCTCCGGGTTTTCGCCCAGCAGGTTCTGGCCAAAAAATACGCCGTCGGTTTTGATGCCCAGCATGGCCAGGATTGTCGGGGGAAGATCCACCTGGCTCGACATGCCGTCCATGCGTTTCGCAGGAAGCAATTTAGGCGCGTAGAGCAGTGCCGGAATCAGGTATTTGTTCGGCGGCAGGCTGAGCTTGCCCGCTACCGATGCATTATGGTCGGCGACAATCACGAACAGCGTGTCGTCGAACCAGGGTTTTTTCTTCGCTTCTTCAAGAAAGTTATGGATTGCCCAGTCGGTATATTTCACGGCACCGTTGCGTCCCGTTTTCGACGGAATGTCGATGCGGCCCTCGGGATACGTGTAGGGCCGGTGGTTGCTGGTGGTCATGATATGCATGAAACGCTTCACGCCGTTTTCTGAATCGCCGTCCAGTTGCTTGATGGCTTCATTGAACAGCATTTCGTCGGCCACGCCCCAGATGGTCGCAAACGAAGTGTTCTCCGCGGAGAAATTGTTGCGATCGCTGATGGCGTAACCGTTGCCGGCGAAATAGGCATTCATATTGTCGAAGTAGCCATAGCCGCCGTACATGAACATCGGTTGGTAGGATTTCTTGCGCAGCATGCTGCCGAGCGTGTAAAGATTCTGGTTGTTCGATTGCCTGACGATGGACTCGCCCGGTAGCGGCGGCAGGCCGGAGGACATCGCTTCAAGCCCGCGAACCGTGCGCGTACCGGTCGCATACAGATTGGAAAACCAGACGCCTTGCTTGAGCAATGCATCGAGATGCGGGGTAATGTTGTCGGTGTTGCCATAGGAGCTCATGAAACTTGCGCTCAGGCTTTCAATTTCAATCAGCACAATATGTTTCGGTGCGAGAGGCAGTGCACTGGGTTGGTCGCGCGCAAGGTCAGGCCAGGCAGGAGCCTGTGCCTCGTATGTGTGGTTCGGCAAAGTACTGTAATAGCGTTTGAAGTTCAGTTCGTTTTCGCGCGATGCGAGCAGGAAACTTGCCGGCCCGTTATGCGATAACTCCTGATTCGCCATGTTTTGACTATTGGCCCGGTTCGCATAGTCCAGCGACCAGGTGCCAACCACGAAGAACAGGATAACGCCGAGTACCGAGAAGCCTGCTCTTTTCAGAAAGCCAAGGCTGGGTCCGGGTTCGAGTTTCCAGTATCTTGCAATCACGATGCTGACCAATGCTGCGGCGACCGACATGCCGCCGAGAATGGCGGGCATGGAATAGGATTCGCGGATATTGCCGATCACTTCATTGGTATAAAGCAGGTAGTCGACGGCGACGAAATTGAAACGTGCGCCGAACTCATTCCAGAACACGAATTCCGAGACGAAAACGAACAGCAGAAATGCGGCAAGTGCGAAAATCGCGATGCCGCGTTTCATCTTGAATGGCCATGCACCCGGTCTGTTCGTGTGGGTGAGCGAGGTGAAGATCAGCAGGAAACCGGCGAATGCGGAACCAAATAAAATATCGCCCAGCGCACCATGCGCAAATGCCGACAATAGTTCGCCGAAAGAATGGTCCAGCGTTGGCCAGGCGACTATCGTCAGTCCTATTCTGGTCAAGGTCGAGATGGCGAAGCTCATCAATAGAGCCAGTACCGGCAGATAAAAAGCCTGGTGACGCAGGTTCGGCGTCCTGAGAAGCATTCGCATTGGTTGAAGGTTTTGGCGGGCGCTGCCTGGCGTTAAATCACGAATCGATGCATCTGCAATATTTGTATTCATTACTACGTTGTTTACTCGTTGATACCACGCTTGCAATTTTATGGATGCGGGGTTCCTACTAAATTAGCGTTCACTAAGTAATGGTCATAAAAAGGCGTTTTCTCCGGTAAAGTTTCGTTACCGCCAATTTATTTTGTGTTGCGTAACGCAAAAATAACTCTCTGTTTAATTTCCCCTTCTTTGTTGCGCAATTCTTGAGTGCCCTATAGGGCGCAACTGCCGGCGACCTTCTGACCAAGCTGTTGGAGAAAGGCGGTATGGTCTTCGGTACTTACGGGTCATCGCTGGTGCAGTTGCTCTTTCTTCTTGGATGTATTGCCTATACGGCATGGCAGCGGCAGCGACATGTGCTTGAGATTTGAAGCCAATGGGACCCCCTGTTAATTCAGGCAACCACGGGTTTATGTCATCATTGCGATATCAATTACGGATTACGCAATCGCAAGGATCGGGCATGCGTGTGTTGCTGGTCGAAGATGATCGAATGATCGGTGAAGCAATCGAAAGCGCATTGCAGGCCGCTACTTACGCTGTCGATTGGGTTCGGGACGGAAATTCGGCGCAGCGAAGCATCGAAAGCCTGAAATACGATGCGGTACTGCTCGACCTCGGCTTACCCCAGAAAGACGGCATCGAGGTGCTGCGCTCCATCCGCTTGAATGGCAATTTGATTCCCGTGCTTGTCATTACCGCACGTGATGCCGTCGAAGACAGGATTCAGGGGCTGGATGCCGGTGCGGACGATTACGTGCTGAAACCTTTTGAAATGGCGGAGTTGCTGGCACGCATGCGTGCAGTGCTAAGGCGCAAGGGCGGGGCCGCGGTATCGGTGATGAGCAATGGCTTGATCGTGCTGGATCCGGCAACGCGCGAAGCCAGTGTCGGAGCCGAAAAAATCCGTTTATCCGGCCGTGAATTTTCCTTGCTGTATACGCTGATGGTTCGCCCAGGAGCAATCCTGTCCCGCTCCGAACTGGAAGAACGCATTTACGGCTGGAATGAAGAAGTGGAAAGCAATGCGGTCGAATTCTTGATTCATTCGCTTCGCAAAAAACTGGGCAGCGGTTCAATAAAAAATATCAGGGGTGTCGGGTGGATGGTTTCCAGGGAAAATTGAGCAGGTCGCTGCAATTCAAATTGTCGGCCTGGCTTTGTTCGGTCATCGTTATTATCGCGATCGCCGGCGGCGCCTATTCGTTTTCCACCGCGTTCGTCGAAGCAAATGAAATGCAGGATGATCAGCTCAGGCAGACTGCCGCTCTGTTTAAAAGCCATGTCGCAGAAATAGCATCGCCCGCGAGTCGGAAAAAGGTTCCCGATGCCGATCTGGAGTTCCGAATATTGGTGGAAATTCTCGGGCCGTCCGGTGTGGAAGTTCTGGGCATACATCAGGATCCGTTGCCGCTATCTGGCGATGTCAGCGACGGATTGCAGACGATAACCACTAAGGAGGAGCCATGGCGAATATTCGTCGCCACGCTGAGTCCGGACCAGCGGCTTGTCGTGGCGCAGAAAATCGCCATTCGCGACGAGGTTGCGCGCGAAAGCGCAACGGCGACATTGATTCCCTATGCCATCCTGATTCCCGTCCTGTTGCTGATCATCGGTTATCTGGTTCGCCAGATGTTCAAGCCGGTAACCCAGCTGGCAAGGGAGCTTGATCTGCGTAATGAACAGGATCTGCACGAAATCAGCAAGGAAAAACTGCCGATGGAGATCGTGCCTTTCGTGGCCGCCATCAATCGTATGCTGAAACGCGTGGACCAATCCGTCACCCAGCAAAGACGGTTTGTTGCCGATGCTGCGCATGAAATGCGTACGCCCTTGACCGCATTGTCGCTGCAGACTGAATTGTTTGATTCCGAAGAAATGTCGGAACAGGCGAGAGAACGTTTGGCCACGCTGAAAAGCGGACTTGAAAGAACGAGATTGTTGTTGAATCAATTGCTGGCTTTTGCCCGCGCACAGCAGGAAAACAAGGCCGAGAATGTCGAGGCATCGGTACAGAACGTTTTCCGGCGGGTGCTCGAAGACTTGATGCCACTGGCCGAAGCCAAGCACATTGATGTCGGCGTGCTTACTCAGCGCGACGTCGTATTGCGAGTCCGTGAGTTTGACCTGATCGCTCTGGTGAAAAATCTGGTGGAAAACGCCATTCGATATACGCCCGAGCATGGAAAAATCGATCTGTCACTCGAAGCGGACTCGGATGCCGTGGTGATAAAAATTTCCGACAACGGCCCCGGCATTCCGGTGGCGGAACGTGAGCGGGTATTCGATCCTTTTTATCGAGTCTTGGGCAATGAAAGTCAGGGCTCGGGATTGGGTCTGTCGATTGTCAAAACGATTGCCGAAAGAATCGGTGCCGAAATTCATCTTGATGATTCGAGCGGTAAAACGGAAAGCCCGGGACTTTGCGTGACGGTGGTTTTCCCCAAAAAGGAAATGCCGGCGGCGCAACTTCAGTGAGCTAAAAGTGCCTGACGACAATACGAGCCGGGCAAGGGCGCGCCCTCAACATATTGTGTTGACGCTCGTAAATATTGCCGTTATGTTGTGCCTGTCGGTCCCGGCCTCGCGGTCGGGTTAATAGGGAAGCCGGTGTGAATCCGGCGCTGCCCCGCAGCGGTATAGGGAAACGAAAGTCGCCACAAGCACTGGGTCGAAGGATCTGGGAAGCAGCGACCGGTAGGTGAACCATCATAACGTGATGGCTTCTTGTCCCTGAGTCCGAAGACCTGCCGACAACCGTGTGAAGCACACCGCACGGTATCGGCCCAGAAGTCTCCGGGGGGAGATCGCCGATGTCGCAGTCGCCGGTCCACCGGTGCGGCATTCCGCTTTTCTCCCGAAGATTTCTCGCCCGCGAGTGCTATACGGCATCGACGGATTGATGTTGTGGTTCTCGTGTTCGCCGTCTCCGTGGGAGAGATCGCGATGTGCCTTACGCACTGGAGAAAAAACATGAGCCCTACGGCTGACAGCGAAGTCGCCCGCAACATCGAAAACAAAGTTGCAAACACGCAACAACAAAATCACGCTCCGCAAAACTCCGAGTTCCGGTTGACGCCGCCGCCGCATACCGGCGTGATGGCAGTAACGAAACGCAATGGCCGCCGGGAAACTGTCGATCTCAACAAGATTGTCCGCGCCATCACCCGTTGCGCCGAAGGTCTATTCGCCATTGATCCGATGCGAGTGGCGACTCGTACCATCTCGGGTTTGTACGACGGCGCCAGCACGCGCGAGCTGGACGAGCTTTCCATTCGCACCGCGGCTTTGCTGACTGCGGAAGAGCCAGAGTACGGTCGCCCGGCGGCAAGATTATTGGCAGGCTTCATCGGGAAAGAAGTCAGTGGCCAGGAAATCCATGCATTTTCACAATCAATCGCACGCGGCCATGAATTGGGTCTTATCAATGAGCGTTTGCTGGGCTTTGTGCAAGCCAATGCCAGAAAACTCAATGATGCCCTCGATAACAAACACGATGCGCTGTTTGATTATTTCGGCTTGCGCACTTTGTACGATCGTTATTTGCTGCGGCATCCGACGGCGCGTACCGTTATCGAAACACCGCAGCAATTCTTTCTGCGGATAGCTTGCGCGTTGAGTGAAGATGTTGCCGAAGCATTGGCTTTGTATCAGCGCATGGCGCGGCTTGATTATCTGCCGAGCTCGCCAACATTGTTCAATGCCGGCACCACGCACGAACAATTGTCTTCCTGCTTTCTGCTCGATTCGCCGGAGGATTCGCTCAGCTCGATCTACCAGCGCTACGGCGATGTTGCGCAGTTGTCTAAGTTTTCCGGCGGTATCGGTCTGTCGTTTTCGCGCATTCGTTCGCGCGGTTCGCTGATCCGTTCGACCAATGGTT
>CAZPCE010000120.1:0-5289 GCA_964584915.1 uncultured Arenimonas sp.
TTCACGAATCACGAGAAACACATATGACTTCTACAATCCGTTGCGACATCGTCAGCGCCGAGAACGAAATTTTTCACGGTGATGTACAAATGGTCGTGGTCACCGGTGAAATGGGCGAGCTCGGTATCGCGCCGGGCCATGCGCCATTGATCACGCGCCTGAAGCCGGGTTATGTTCGCGTCACCTTGGCGAACGGCGAACAGCAGGAGTTCTATATTTCCGGCGGTATTCTCGAAGTGCAACCGCAAGTGGTTTCGGTATTGAGCGACACCGCGATCCGCGCTGCCGATCTGGATGAAGCCAAGGCCAAATCGGCCAAGGAAGAAGCCGAACGCATTCTGGCAAACCGTGGCGAAGCGATGGAAATTGCCGAAGCGCAAACCCGACTCGCCGAAGCCATGGCGCAGTTGCAGGCTTTGGAGCGCTTGCGCAAGAACATGAAGCACTGAGCATCAACGCTTCCCGAAAAACGCCGCCAAAAGCGGCGTTTTTTATTTGCCGTCAATTCGGAGCAGAGGCGCGGCAAGCATGCGTGTCTGCGGCCGATTATCTACGCCAAACTGTTTGCTTCTGATAGCATCTTCCTTCAGCACAGCATGTTCGAGCAAGCCCATGACCCAAGCCCTGCATATCGTTATTCTCGCCGCCGGTGAAGGCAAGCGGATGAAGTCCGCATTACCCAAAGTGCTGCAGAAAATTGCCGGCAAACCGATGCTTGCGCATGTGATCGACGCGGCAAGAGCGCTTGAACCGCAGGGCATGCATATCGTTTACGGCCATGGCGGTGCCCAGGTGCGCGAGGCGTTTTCTAACCAGTCGGATTTGAACTGGGTCGAACAGGCCGAACAAAAAGGTACCGGACATGCCGTGCAACAGGCGATGCCTGCGATTCCGGATAATGCGCGAATCATGGTGCTATACGGCGATGTGCCGTTGATTCGCACGGAAACCTTGCAAGCCATGCTCGCTTTCGACGCGAGCCTGGTCGTATTGGCGGCCGAGCTCGAAAATCCAACGGGCTATGGTCGTATCGTGCTCGACGCCGTCGGCAACGTCGCTGCGATCGTCGAGCAAAAAGATGCGAGTGCGGAGCAACGCGCCATCCACCTGGTCAATACCGGAATGATTGCGGCGCATGCAACGATGCTGAAGAAATGGCTTTCGGGCCTGAAAAACAATAATGCGCAGGGCGAATATTATCTGACCGATGTGTTCGCTTCGGCGTCGCATGAATACCAGGCCGCGACCGTCGTGCGTTGCGGGGACGTGATTGAAACCGAAGGCGCCAACGACCCCTGGCAATTAATGCAACTTGAGCGCGCCTATCAACTGCGTGCAGCCAGAAAACTGGCTGAGCAAGGCGTACGCTTCAACGATGCCGCGCGTTTTGATTTGCGCGGGGAACTCACGGTCGGAACCGATGTTGAAATCGATGTCGATGTGGTTATCGAAGGCAAGGTGGTGCTCGGGAATGGCGTGAAAGTCGGACCGTTTTGCCGATTGAAAAACAGCTCGCTAGCCGATGGTGCGCAAGTTCATCCTCACTCCGATCTCGAAGGTGCCGTTGTCGGTGCGAATTGCACCATCGGTCCGTATGCGCGTTTGCGTCCCGGTACCGAATTAGGCGAAGGCGTGCATATCGGCAATTTCGTCGAGACGAAAAAAGCGAAAATCGGCAAGGGCAGCAAGGCCAACCATTTGAGTTATCTCGGCGATGCCGTGATCGGCGAAAAAGTGAATATCGGTGCCGGCACCATTACCTGCAATTACGACGGCGTGAATAAATCGCAAACGACCATCGAAGACGGCGTTTTCGTCGGATCAAATTCGTCGTTGGTGGCACCGGTCACCATCGGCAAAGACGCCACGATAGGCGCCGGGAGCGTTGTTACAAAAAACGCCCCGGCCGATCAGCTCACTGTTTCGCGGGCGCGGCAGGTGTCGATTTCGGAGTGGCGGCGTCCCCGGAAGCAATAGCCGGCTTGGCTTTACGCAATGCATTGGCGGCCTCATTGGCATAGGTCAGCAATTCGGGCCTGGTCATCACGTTGCTTTGCAGAATCAGCACGATTCCGCCATCTTCCAGAAGAATTTCCTGCTCGGTATCGCGACGGGTAATGACCGCATGGGACCAAGCGCCTTTAGGTTCTTCCCAGTCTTGTCGCCCCGATGCCTTGATTTCCGGCAAGGCATTTTCGAACCATGCCGATGTCGTCACTTTTTCCGTTTCCGACAAATTGCGCGTGGTTACCAGATCGGCGCGAAGAAGCGGCTCTTCCTTCTCATTTTTCCACATGCTGTGGCCGGCGACGGTGATTTGGGGCTCGGCATCCTGGCATATTTTGCCTCCGGCAACGGCGGGAAGCAGGCTGCACAAAGGTACCGTGTCCGTATCACTGAGCGGATGCGCCGCGGTCGCCGCAGATTCCTCACGGCTGTCCGGCTTTGCATACCACCACGCGACGATACCGGCGGCGAAGACCACCAACAAGGCGATGAAAATACCGTTGTTGACTTGTTTCTTGTGCAAAGTGTCGAAGATTCCCATAGGCCTATCATTATCCCGGTGGCGAAACATAGCAAGCAGCGCGCATTTAAGAAGAATCGAGAAAGGTGTCCGTCACGCAGGGTTAACGCATCGGTAGTTAGGTTTCTTGGTCAGTGCGAAATTCGTCGGCAAGACCATTCTCGAGGGCAGGAAAATGATACTGAATTCAGGAAGCAAAATGTGCCTCTTGTCCGCAAGTCTGTTGCTGTTCGTCGGCTGCAAGGCACCGCTGGAAGAAACAGGCAATAAAACACCGGCTCCGGTAGACGCAACGTCGGAAGCTCCTTTTGTCGAACCGGTAACGACCCCGGCCGCCGCCAACGATCCGGAAGTGGTCAACTTCCGTGGCTTTGGTCCAGCCACTTTTGGTTCCAATGAGGAATCGGTTCGCATGTCGTGGGGGCGTCCGTTGAACGCAACCAAGCCATCGGAAGGTTCTACTTGCTACTACCTCAATCCCGAGTCGGCGCCCGATGCAAAACGCAGCATCGGATTCATGTTCGAAGAAAGCAAATTCGTCCGTTACGATGTTGAAGACGCAAGCCAGGTTGCACCCGGAAATTTCAGGGTGGGCGATTCTGCCGATGCGGTAAAGACGGCGTTTGCCGGTCGTGTTGAAGAGGCGCCGCATAAATATGTCGAAAAGGGAATTACCCTGACGGTAACGCCGGAAGACAAATCAGCGGCGAGACTGATTTTTGAAATAGATGCAAACGGAAAAATCATCCATTGGCGCATCGGTCTGCCGCCGCAGGTTTTTTACGTGGAAGGTTGCAGCTAGCAAACGGCAAGCCACTAGTCCCCATCATTCCGCTGAAAGGATAAAGCCATGCACAAGCCCATGTCCGGGAACGCGCTTTTTGTTTTTTTGGTTTTGATCGGAATGCAGCTACTTCCGTGTCACGTGATGGCTGCTGCGGTAACGGGTTCACATTCAGAAAACACGGTGCGTATCGATGCCGGCATGCTGGAAGGATCGCAAGACAAATCCGTCTTCGGCTTCAAGGGCATTCCCTTTGCCGCGGCGCCGGTCGGACAATGGCGATGGCGAGAACCGCAGCCGGTCCAGAAATGGAATGGCATTCGCGCTGCGAAAAAATTCGGCAATGCCTGCATCCAGACGCCTGGGCTTTCCGAAAAAAATGGCGGCAGTCCCGGAAAGATCAGCGAGGACTGTCTTTATCTCAATGTGTGGACGCCGAGAATGCAGCAGGGCGCAAAGCTGCCGGTCATGGTGTGGATACATGGCGGCGGCCTGGTGTTCGGATCCGGTGCGGTTCCCGGCTATGGCGGCGATTCACTCGCGAAACGCGGTGCGGTTATCGTCAGCATCAACTACCGGATGGGACCGCTCGGCTTTTTTTCGCACCCTGCGCTGGATGCGGAAAACACCGGCGTGAAAAACTTTGGCCTGCTGGATCAGATAGCCGCCTTGAAATGGGTTCATAAAAATATTTCCGCCTTCGGTGGCGATCCGGGCAATGTCACGATTTTTGGCCAGTCGGCCGGTGCCGAAAGCGTGCTGGCCTTGTACTCGTCACCCTTGGCACACGGTTTATTTCACAAGGGTATTGCCCAAAGCCCGTATGGCATTCCAAGTCATACGCTGGAAAAAGCCCGTGGCGTGGGCATAGCTATCGCCTCCGATCTTGGGCTCGGCGGAATACGTGCGAGCGCCGCACAATTGCGTGCGGTACCCGCTGAAAAATTTGCCGAGTTCCAGAAGCCGGAACTGAACTTGTCGCCCGGATTTATCGCCGGTGACACCGCATTGCCCGCCACGATTCTCGATACCTTCCAGAAAAAACAACAGGCTGCCTTGCCGTTGATAATTGGCAATAACAGCGATGAAGCCACGGTAGCGGCAGCGTTCGGCGTCGATCCTGCAAAAGTAATCCAGGGCCTGGGCAAATCAAAAATATTCGTGAAACCCCTGTACCCGAAAGTGGCGACTGACAAGGAACTTGGGCGGCAGGTAATGCGGGACGCCGTGTTCACAGCGTTCGCGCGTCGCATTTCCTATTTGCAATC
This sequence comes from uncultured Arenimonas sp., assembly GCA_964584915.1. Lineage (GTDB taxonomy): Bacteria > Pseudomonadota > Gammaproteobacteria > Xanthomonadales > Xanthomonadaceae > Arenimonas. Next base: position 4,580 of record CAZPCE010000120.1, read on the forward strand.
ACAACGTGCGCCGGTCTGGCGTTATTACTTCAGCTATGTGCAAGAACGCCTGCGGGGATCGCAGCCGGGCGTCGGACACGGCGGCGAAGTTCCCTACATGCTGGATACCGGAAAGAGCTGCGGCTGCATGACTGTGCCGTTCAGCACATCGGATTCTCGACTGGCGCGGCGTATCGGAGACAGTTGGGTCGCGTTCGCACGCACCGGCAATCCGCAAACGCCGGAATTGCCGCAATGGCAAAAAGATTCGGTCAAAAATGATCGTGTGCTGGAATTTGCCGAAACGATCATGCTGCGAAAAAGTTTCATGCAGCCGCGCATCAATGCGTTGATTCTGGGATTGAAAGCGGCGGATTGATTCTGGCTTATGCCGGCAAGGTAATCGACACGATCAAGCCACCACCTTCGCGATTGCTCAGTGCAATCCGCCCGCCATGCGCTTCGATGATTTCCCGTGTCAGCGCGAGACCAAGGCCGGTGCCGCTGCGCTTGGTGGAATAGAACGGTACCAGCGCATTGGTCAGCACGGCATCGGTCATGCCCTTGCCGCGGTCCAGCACGTCGATGCGGATGAATTCGGCGATATGGCGAATCGACAGTTTGACTTCGTTCGGATCGGAATCCGATTCGGCCGCATTCTTCAGCAGGTTGATCAGCGCCTGCTCGATTTGTGCCACGTCGAACTGGGCGGTTTTTTCCGGCAGTCCGCC
>CAZPCE010000120.1:5389-8724 GCA_964584915.1 uncultured Arenimonas sp.
GCCAGTGAATTGTTGAGCTCGTGGCTCAGTATGCGTATCACTTTTTTCCAGGTCTGCACTTCCTGGCGACGCAATTCGGTCGTCAGTTGCCGCAGCAAGATCAATTCATGCGCGCGGCCATTCAAGCGGAACGTGCGACGTGCCAGATGGTAAACCTCTTCGCTGTCGCCTTCGCCGATCGAGAACAAGCCGTCGCCGCCGCGCTGAAACGCTTCCTGCAATGGCATCGGCAATACCGTCAGCAACGAGTCGACCGTATAGCCTTCCAGTTTGCGGCCTTCGTTCAACAGGCGCCGCGCCGCGATATTCGAATAAACGATAGGACCGGAATCCACGCGCAGGAACATCGAGACCGGCGTGTTCTGCACCATGGTATCGAGCAGCAATTCGCGTTGCACCAGGTTCAGGCGTTGATCGCGCAGCGTATCGCCGAGATCGTTGTGCGCCTTGACCAGTTCGCCGATTTCATCATCGCCTTTCCAGCGTATCGAAAAACTGTAGTCGCTGTCGCGATAGCTGCTGACGGTGCCGGCCAACGCGCGAAACAGGGAAAAATAACTTCTCAGCTGGCGGTGCAGAAGAACCACGGAAACGGGCGCCATCACGGCAACAACGAGCAGAGCCACGAGCCAGTCGGATTTGAATTCGTGTCGCAACAGCAGGCTCAAGGCCGTCGCAACCACCAGTAAAAAAACAACGCAGGCACTCAACCGCAGCGACAGCGAATATTTAAAGACGTTCCACTTCATGCCGAGCGCGCAATGCCAAGGCGTTCCATGCGGCGATACAGCGCTTGCCGGCTGAGGCCCAGTTCGGCCGCGGCCTGTGCGATGACGCCGGCATTTTTCTCGATCGCCTGTTCGATGGTCGCACGATCAATTTCCGTATCGACATTGTTCGTGGCGGAGGGAATTTTTACCGGCAGGCCCAAATCGGCTGCCGAAATTTCCTCGTGATTGACCAGCAATTGCACGCGTTGCATCACGTTCTTCAATTCACGCACATTGCCTGGCCAAGGGTGTTGCGACAATGCCAGCTCGGCACTGGATGACAGACGTTTGCTCGAGCCCAGGAAATGCTGCGCCAGCGGAATGATGTCGTCGGTACGTTCGCTCAGGGGTGGCAGTTTCAGTTCAATCAAATTCAATCGATACAACAAATCTTCGCGAAACTGGCCGCTGCGAATCATCGCCGGAATGTCACTGTTGGTCGCGCTTATCACGCGGACCTTCACGCTGCGTTCCTTGTTGGATCCGAGGCGCTCGAACTTGCCGGTTTCCAGCACGCGCAATAATTTCATCTGCCCGGCCGGCGGCAAATTGCCGATTTCATCCAAAAACAAAGTGCCGCCATCGGCGGCCTCGAACTTGCCTTCGCGTGCCTTGGTTGCACCGGTATAAGCGCCGGCATCGGCGCCGAACAGTTCGGCTTCGATCAGTTCACTCGGTAATGCGCCGCAATTGAGCGTCACGAACGGACCATCTTTCACCGAGGAATTTTTCTGGATGATCTCGGCGATGCGTTCCTTGCCGGCGCCGTTCGGTCCGGTGATCAACACCGGAACGTCGGCCTTCGCGATCTGGCAGGCGAGCGACAGCACGCGTTCGGTGCTCGCGTCATTCCAGATGAAACCGCAGAGATCGAAATTCCTTTCCAGCTCGCGTTTTTGTTTGCGTTCGCGCTGCACGCGGCGACCGAGTTCGCGCTGGGTTTGGCCCAGCTCGATCAGGTTCAACGACGTCGCCAACAATTTCTTGTCGTCCCATGGCTTGGCCAGATAATCGGCGGCACCGTTTTTTATCAGGCTGACGGCGGCATCCAGATGTGTCCAGGCGGTCAACAGGATCACCGGCAAATCGGGATGGTGCTCGCGGATTTTCTGGAACAGTGCAACGCCTTCTTCACCGGACGTGGTGTCTTCGGTGAAGTTCATGTCCTGCAAAACAAGATCGACGGTTTCCGCCTGCAAAATGGACAGGCCCTGTTTGGGGCTTGTCGCGCGCAGGGTGTTGATGTCATGGAGCGAGAACAATACTTCGAGTGCGGTGATCACCGAAGTATTGTCGTCAATAATGAGTACGGTAGGCATTTGCCAAGATTAACTCAGGCGCTGCGGGTTGCGATAGCCGGAGCAATCTGCGCCGCACGCCATGCAGGCCCCAGTACGGCGCCAACGCCGAGTACCAGAAGTGCGGCTGCGCCAAGCAATAAATAAACCAATGGCAAACGTTGCAATTCCAGCTCGCTCATCATCGCGCGATTCAATGCGATGGCGAGCCCACTTCCCAACACGATGCCGAACAGGCAAATGATCACGTTCTCGGTCACGAAGTAGCGCAGGATATCGACGCGGCGTGCACCCAACGCACGACGTACGCCGATTTGCTTCCGGCGCTGGTTTACCCAGAGCGAGGCCAGGCCGACGATGCCACTGGCGGTCATCACCAACAACAGACCGATCACGATCAATAATCCGTTCGCCATCGTGTGTTCGCCGCGATAACGTTCTTCGCGCATCTGGTCCATGCTCTTGTTTTCCACCACCAGACGGCCAGGCATCAGGCCGAGCAGGGATTTCTCGGCTTCTTTCATCACGTTGTCGCGCTGGCCGGGTTCGGTGCGAACGGCATAGATGTTGTAGGGCTGGACAAATCTGCCCGGCAGGATAAATGAATCACCGCCGCTGGAATTGTTGTTCCAGCTGGCACGACCCCATGGCGAGACGAGTGTGTCAACCACGCCGACAATTTTAATCGGCGGATCGCCAACGCCCTGGTAGAAAATCTTGCCGAGTGCGGAAGCATCGTTCGGATAAAGTGTTTTCGCGAGGTCCCTGGAGATCATGGCCACTTTGGGAAACGGTTTGTCGGCCTTGCTTTCGTCGATTTCCAGCATGTCGTTTGCATTGAAATCCCTGCCTTCGACAATTTTAAGGCCGAGTGTTTTCACGAAGGTTTCGCTGCCGACATAAATGGAGGCATTCACCTGCGAGTCCTGTGCCTTGGGGTCCACCTGGACGCCCGTACTTGAACCCGATTGCGACAAAGGCATTTGATTCGTCAACGCAACGCTGGCGACACCGGGGAGGGCACGCAAAGTGTCTTCATCGCGCCTCTGCCTGGCGATAACGCCATCCGTATTCTTGTCCAGCGTCGCAATCATGAAGACATTCGCATCGTCCACGCCGCTGATGCGGTTGGCTTCATTGGTGCGGTCTTTCACGACGTACAAGGCGTTTGCCAGGATGGCGAGCGTCAACGCAATCTGCACGGCAATCAAAATCACGCCGGTCTTGCTGCGCATCATCGCGGAAAAAATGGGTCTGATTTCCATGG
>CAZPCE010000121.1:0-2808 GCA_964584915.1 uncultured Arenimonas sp.
CCTGGCAAACAAATGAGTATCGATGCCGACATGAACATGGGCTTGATAGACGAGCATGAAGCTCGCCGTCGTCGCGCCATGGTCGAAAAAGAAGCCAGTTTCTACGGCGCGATGGATGGTGCCACCAAATTCGTGAAGGGCGATGCCATTGCCGGCATCATCATTATCCTGATCAATATCACCGCGGGTCTTGCCGTGGGTATTGCACAGTTGGGAATGCCCTGGGGTGAAGCTGTTCAACGGTTCACTTTGCTGACAATTGGTGACGGTATCGTCACTCAGATCCCATCGCTCGTGATTGCGGTTGCGACCGGTATCCTGATTACGCGCGCCGCCGCCGATGCCCAGTTAAGCAAGGAAATTCCGCGGCAAGTGTTGTCGAATCCGCGTGCCCTGATGGTGGTGGCGATTGCCTTGATGGTGATGATGCTGATGCCGGGCTTTCCGGTATTACCCGTACTTTTGGTGTTGATCGGCGTGGTCGTGATGGCGGTATTCGTCACTCGCAAAGCTGCCGAGAAAGACGAAGAGTCGGACGAGGTGTCCTCTGCAGATACGAAAACAAAACCGCAGGACGAGTTGCAGCAACTCATGCGCATTGAACCGATTGAGGTTGGCCTGAGTACAAGCTTGGTCACGGCTTTGCTTGGCAGTGGTTCGGATTTCAGTGATCGCATTGCAAACCTGAGGCGCCAGTTCGCCCAGGATTACGGATTCATTCTGCCCAAAGTGCATTTGGGGCCAAAGCCTGAGCTGGCGGAACATAATTACGAATTGCTCGTACAGGGCAATCGCGTCGGATCGGGTGAATTGCAGACCGAAAAAATTCTTGCCATCAATCCAGGCGGGCAACGACCTAAACTGGAGGGTGTTGAAACCCAGGACCCGGCCTATGGGTTGCCGGCGCTCTGGATAGAAAAAGATCAGCGGCAATTTGCCCGCAGTGCTGGTTACACACTGGTAGATCCGGATACCGTTCTGATGACGCATTTCAGCGAAATCATCAAGCGCTATGCACCGGATTTGCTGACGCGGGCCGAGACCGAGCGCTTGGTGAATCGCATTCGCGACCAGCATGGTTCGCTGATCGACGAACTCGTTCCGAATGTATTGTCATTTTCCGACATACAGAAAGTGTTGCAGCTCCTGCTCAAGGAGCAAGTCAGCATCCGCAATATGGAAGCGGTGCTCGAAGTATTGGTCGATGCCGGCAAGACCACGAAATCGGCCGAAGATCTCGCCGAGCGCGTACGCGAGAAACTTGGTTCGAGTATCTGCCAGAAACTTAGCGACGCCCGTGGCGAAATGCATGTGCTGACCTTGTCGCCAGAAGTCGAGCGCAGTTTGCTGGGCAATTTGCGCAGTGCCGAAAACAAGGCGCCGATGTTTTCGGAAATGACCCAGCTCGATGCTTTCATTAAGAATCTGGCACGACAGGCTGAAACCATGATGGGCAAAAGCCTTCAACCGGTATTGTTGTGTCCTTCACCGATTCGCCGGCCGCTACGCAGCCTGGTGCAACGTTCATTGCCCTACGTTTCTGTCGTGGGCTTGAACGAAGTGCCGACGACTGCCGTGGTTCGATCTTTTGCAGCCGTTGGCATGGCTGCTGCACTGTGAGAAAGAAATGACCGATACCATTCAATCGATAAGTCGATCATTGAGCGCGGATATCAATACGCTCAATACGATTAGCCACAATATTGCCAATATCAACACACCGGGTTTTCGTGCGGAAAGAACGTTGCCGAGTTTTCAGTCGCAGGTGGAAGCCGGCGGCACGACGGTTGCCTATGACATGGCCGACGGCGCACTTTCCAATACCAGTGGTACGTTTGATCTTGCCTTGCGCGGCAAGGGCTTTTTTAGCGTCGAACGAAACGGTGAAACGTTGTTGTCGCGCGCAGGCAATTTTCGCCTGGATGCCGATAGTCGTTTAGTGAATGCGCAAGGCGATAAGGTGTTGACTGAATCGGGCGAAATAATTCTGACCGACCCGGCAGTACGTATCGACAATAAAGGCCAGATTTGGGCAAAAGATCATTTGCTCGGACAACTGAAGTTGGTGGATATCGAAGACGCCACTCAACTGGTTCCGGTGGATGGTGCATTTCGATACAACGGCAAATTGACGCAATGGAAGGGCAGCGTTCAACAAGGTGCCGTCGAACACGCGAACGTAGATGCTGCCGATGAATCCATTCGTTTGATGGAACTCACCCGTCACGTCGAATCGTTGCAGCGCGCCATTTCTATTTATGACAAAGCCATGGAAACCGGCATCAACCGCATCGGCGAAAATTAAGGAGTTACACAATGATTGACGCACTTTACATTTCAGCGACAGGGCTTCGCAGCCAGCAGGAACAGATCGACGTTATTTCCAACAATGTTGCCAATATGCAAACACCGGGCTTCAAGAAAAGCCGTGTCAATTTTGCAGAAATCTCCGGCGTGAATGGCGATGCACAAAACGCCACCAATCCGCAGTTCAGCGGCGGCGGCACCCGCATTCTTTCGACGATGTCGATCTTCAGCGAAGGCGAAATGCGCCTGACCCAGAACGTCACCGATCTCGCGATCGAAGGCAACGGCTTTTTCGAATTGGAAAATGCCGATGGTGAAAAACTGTATACCCGTGCCGGCCAGTTCCGCATCGATCAGGAAGGTTATCTGGTGTCGGTAAACGGCATGCGTCTCGCGCAGGGAATCCAGATTCCGCCCGATGCACTCGATCTGCGAATATCGCTGACCGGTGAAATCAGTGCGCGTTTGGGCAATGATAGCGAACGTACGCAAATCGGAGCG
>CAZPCE010000121.1:2818-8553 GCA_964584915.1 uncultured Arenimonas sp.
AACTGACTACGTTTGCTTCCAGCGATGCGATGCAAACCGTTGGCGAAAACATGTTCGCTGCTACCGACGGCTCTGGTGCACCCAGTTTCGGCAAGCCAGGTGATCCCGGTGTCGGCAAGTTGCAACAGGGTTATCTGGAAATGGCCAATGTGGATCTGATTGACGAGATGACCAATCTGGTCATGGCACAGCGTGCGTATCAATTGAATGCACGCGTGCTGCAAGCGGCCGACCAGATTCTCGAAACCATCAACAACCTGCGCCGCTGATTGACGATGAAATTCCTGCTGACATTCCTGTTGCTGCTTGCTTCGCCCGCTATGGCGGTTGAGCGCGCGCGCGTGCCGGCAGCGGACATGGTGGCATCGGCAAGGCAGTGGCTCGAGATGAAAGCCGCCGAAGAAAATATTCCTGCCCGTTTTGAATTGGCGGGACACATCAACGACGTGCAACTGGGCGGTGATTTGCCCGCGACGATAAACACAGGTCCGTTGAAATCAGGCTGGTTGCGTCCGCGGATCGGTGTTCCGGTGAAGGTGATCGTCGCTGAAAAAGTGGTGTCCACGGTCACCGTCTGGTTTTCCGTGAGTGCCCCGCATGCGGGTCTTGTCTACGAAAAAAATCAAAACAAGACAACATTGGCAGAACAGCTAAATGTGCGCGCCGGGCAAATTGATCTGGCAAGAACAAAAGGACTGGCAGTTGCATCGCTGGACAAGTTCGCGGGCATGCGTCTGCGGCGTTCGGTAACCGCGGGCCAGGCGTTGCAGGCCGATGATTTCGAACCGGTTCCGATAGTGCAGGCTCAGCAAATAGTTCGCGCAGAAACCGGCAACGGTGCAATTCATTTGTCAGTAGCAGCGCGTGCGCTCGGCGATGCCGGTATTGGCGAAATCGTTCAAGTATTACCCACCAATGCCGCCCAACCGGTGCGTGCTCGCGTGGTTTCCAAACAGGTGGTGGTCATTGAAAACTAAATTATCCAAACAGTTCGCTGCACTGCTGGTGGGCATGATTGCCATGCATGGTGCGTGTGCACAATCGAGTCAAAGCCTGATTAATCCGGAATCGTTCCGTGGTCCGGCGGCTGACCAGCGTGCTTATCGTGTAGGTGACGTGTTGACAGTTTATGTTCTCGAAACAACGCGCGCTCGTTCGCAGGCAGCCACCGATTCGGATCGTTCGACTGGTTTCGCTGCCGATTTGAGTGCGCCATCGACCAATTACAACGGCAGCATCGTGGTGCAGGGCAAGAGTAAAGGAGCAGCGCAGACGACACGCGTTGGCGAACTTCGCGCCCAACTCACCGTACGCGTCGAAGCGATTGAAGCCAATGGTTTGATGCGAATCAAGGGCACGCAAGTGCTTGAAGTCAACAAGGAGCAGCAACGCATCACCTTGAGCGGCTTGGTGCGTCCCGAAGATATTTCTGCCGGAAATATAGTGTGGTCGACCCGTATTGCAGATGCCCAGGTGTCGTTGTCTGGTAAAGGCATTGTCAGTGAAGCACAGAAGAAAAGTCTGATATCGCGCGTGTTTAGCTGGTTGGGTCTGCTATGAAAAAAATAGCGCTACTTCTCCTGTTAATTGCCAACCCTTTGTTGGCCCAACAGGCAAACAATGTTCGCTTGAAAGAAATTGCCCGCGTCGCCGGTGTTCGCGAAAATCCCCTGACCGGTTACGGACTGGTGTTCGGACTCTCAGGCTCGGGTGACAGTGCGCGCAATCGTGCAACGCTGCAATCGGTGGCCAATACGCTGCGTACTTACGGCGTGAACGTATCGATGGACGATTTGTCGAGCCGAAACGTGGCTGCCGTTATCGTGACGGCCAAGCTTCCTGCCTTCGCAGAACCGGGACAGGCACTCGATGTGCAAGTGTCTTCTTCCGGTGATGCCCGTAGTCTTAATGGCGGCACTTTGATGTTGACGCCTTTGATGGGCCCAGATGGCCGTCTGTATGCGATTGCACAAGGTGCGATTTCCGTCGGTGGTTACCAATTTGAAGGTCCGACAGCTTCGGTACAAAAAAATCATCCGACCGTTGGCGTTGTGCCATCGGGTGCGACAGTAGAGCAGGCGCCGCCGATGAGCATCGTCGGTAACGGACAGCAGCTAAGCATTTTGTTGAACGAGCCAGACTTCACGATGGCAAACAGGATTGTGTCGGCGCTGGAATCGTCTCTGCCGGGCATCAATGCCCATGCCGAACACGCAGGCAAAATTACGGTCTCATATTCGACCGCGCCGTCGAACGTTGTCGCAGAAATTGCACGCATCGAAAATGTGCAGGTGCGGCCAGAACGCAAGGCTCGTGTTGTCGTCAACGAACGTACTGGCACCGTGGTGGCCGGCGGCGATGTGCGTCTGGGTCGCGTGAGTATTTCACAGGGTGATTTGCGTATTGAAATCTCCACCGAATACAACGTGTCGCAGCCTGACGGCGTATTGGTGAGGCCATCGGGCGGCATACAAACCGCGATTGTGCCGAGCACAAAAATAAAAGTACTGGAAGGTCCTGCACCGCTGGTCGGTGTTCCCGAAGGAGCAACGGTGGCCGATTTGCTGGCAGCGCTGCGCAGCATCCGATTGCCTACGCGTGACGTGATTGCGGTACTTCAGTCCATCAAGGCCGCCGGCGCGCTGGATGGCGAATTGGTAATTCAATAAGGAGCGATGTGATGAGTGGAAGCGACATTACAACCGAAGCCGTTCGTTTGGCGATGAGCATGAACCAGATTCGTGCCGAATACGCGAGCCAGAATATTTCGAAAGCCAATACTCCCGGTGCAAAAGCCGTGCATCTCGATTTTGCACATAGCCAGGGGCTTCTGGAGCAGGTGATTTCTACATCGGGTGCTGACCAGAGCAGTTTGCTCGGGGCACTTGCTGATGCGGCATCGGCACCGATGTTCAGCGAACAGGTCGATGCGTTTTCAGACACCGTCAATCTCGATGAAGAAGTCGCCGATATGGCATCGGCCAATCTCAAATACACCGCATTGACTGAGTCTTTGAATCGACATTTCGGTTTGATGCGTCTTGCCGTAGCAGGGAGAAATTAATCATGTCCATTGATGCCATCATGGAAGCAAGCCGTGCAGGCTTGGCCTACGAACGTCTCAGAATGGAAGCGGCCAGCAAAAATATTGCCGCGGCCAATATGCCGCTGGCGCCAAATTCGAGCCCGGTGCGCGCTGAAGTACATAGCAATGCGCCAGGTTTCGGCCAGTACATCACCGGCAATCTTGTCCAGGTGAATCAATCCAATGCCGCCACCCGCACGGTGCATGACCCCGGTCATCCTATGGCGGACGCGGAAGGCATGGTGCATTACCCGGCGACTGACTTGGTCAGTGAAATGACGACGCTCATGACCGCCAGCAGAAGTTACGAGGCTAACGTGCGTGCTTTCAATTTGTTGCGCGGCATGACGATGAAAGCCATCGAAATAGGAGCGAAATAATGATTGAGCCCATCAGTGCCATTGGTGCAAGCGTGTTACCCAATATTGCAAAACCGCAAATGGCAAACCCGACCGATTTCAGCCAGATGCTGGGTGACGGCATCTCCAAACTCGACACGAGCTTGAAAGTGGCCGATCAACAATTGCGCGCCATGGCGGCCGGCAAGGAAGTTGCCGTGCATGACGTCATGATCTCAATGGAAGAAGCTCGTACGAACTTAATGTTCATGGTGGAAGTCCGCAATCGCTGCGTTGAAGCTTATCAAGAGCTGATGCGCATGCAGCTCTAAGGCATAAATGAAATGACCGTTTTTTCTGATTTTACAAATTCATTCTCGAAATCGGCACGCACCGGCCTGATCGTTGGCGGCGTCGTGATTTTATTGGGAATGGCAGCAGCGTTATGGTGGGTGTTTTCGCCAAGTTACCAATTGCTATTCGGTAACCTGAAAGAAACCGATGCGGCTGAAGTCACCAAGGCACTGGCCGAATGGAAAGTGCCCTATCGTTTTTCTGATGGTGGCACCGCGATTGAAGTGCCGGCCGACCAGGTCTATGACACGCGCATGAAGCTTGTATCCGCCGGCGTTCCGAGTGGCGGCCATGTCGGGTTTGAATTATTCAACGATGCCGATTTTGGCGTGACCGAGTTTGCCCAGCGCGTCAATTATCAACGCGCGATTCAAGGCGAACTCGAACGCAGCATTGCGACGCTGCCGGCCGTGCAATCGGTTCGTGTTCATCTGACTATTCGTCGCCCCGGACTATTTGTCGGCCAAGACGACACATCGAAAGCCTCGGTAACCGTTGGACTGCATCCGGGCGGCACGATTACGCCACAGCAGGTTGGCGGCATACGCAATCTGGTGGCTTCTGCCGTTGAAGGTTTGACACCCAATGCTGTCGTCGTGCTTGGCCCGTCGGGTGTATTGCAGGGCGGCGCGAGCACATCGAGTCAGGATGGCTTGATGGCGCAGAACGAAGAACAAAGCGGCTATGAAGCAAGAGTGCAGGAACGAGTCAGCAATATGCTGAGCCAGGTGTTTCATCTGCAGTCGTATCGTGTTTCGGTGGATGCACGGATGAATTTCGACAAGGTGCATAAAGTCAGCGAGCGCCTGATTTCGCAGGGTCAGGATGGTAACGGATTGGTCGTGCGTAAACGTACCAGCAAGACCGGAAGTAGTGCGGCAGCAGCGGAGAACGCAACAGCGCAAACCCAGCAAGACGAGTTTGATTACGCACATGGTACCGAGCGGGAAGAAATCTCGCGTGCTACCGGCCAGGTAGAAAGATTGTCCGTTGCAGTACTGGTACCGCCGAGTTTGAATGCATCTGAAATGGAACGTTTGCGCAAGCTCGTTTTTGTTGCGGCAGGCCTTGATCTGGAGCGCGGCGATCGTCTCGAAATCAGTGCTGTCAATACCAGCATGAAAGAAAGCAAGGCAAATACCGCACTCGAAAATAATCTGCTGCTTAATTCCGATGAGTCGTTCGATGCGCCGGCACCTGTCGCCAGCGAAGACCAGTTCGCGAAATTCAAGATGCCCTGGTTCATGCTTGCGGCTGTGGCCATCGGGTTCTTGATCGTTGGCTGGATATTGGCGCTCATGTTCCGCTCATCACCGAAAAAATTGCGTCCGGAAGAACGTGAAGCGGTTTTGCTTAAATTGCGCAGCTGGCTTGCCGAAGATGGAGCGAAAGCATGACGGCATCCGGGCAACGCAAGGCAGCCTTGTATCTTTCCTCACTGCCAAGCGACGAGCAACATAAATTGCTTGCAGCCTTGCCTGCGGAAGTAGCGCGCGGCATACGGCCGTTGATTTCCGAAATCGTGGCAAATGGCTGGAATGACGATGAAATCATCGGCAAAGTGCTGGCGGATGAAATACGCGGGTTGACTGCAAACTCGTCACTGTCGGTCGAGGTGATTATTGCAATGGCCTCGGCGTTGCCGGATGACTGGACGGCTCGGTTGTTTGTGGCGAACACGGCTGTTGACCCCAAGTTTTTGCTTGCATTGCTGGATACTCCGCACGCCAAGCGAGTGCAGTTTGGCGTAGCCATGGTGCCGCGTCTCCCGGAAAAGCTGAAAGAAGCTTTATTGTCGGAAGCGGCTGACTCCATTGCCGCGGCAGCCTGAGACGAAGGAACGGAATTCTATGCAACGTATAAGCGCCGACTTGCTGCAGACAGACACCAATAGAAAGACATTGGGTCAGGTAGAGTCAGACATTGTCGCAAGGGAAGATGCCCATCTTGCCGAGACC
>CAZPCE010000122.1:0-8511 GCA_964584915.1 uncultured Arenimonas sp.
CGCAAGGGGGGCGCATGCCGATTGATCTACCGACCTTGGTTATAGCGGCATCGATTGCCAATATGGCAATGGCGATTGCATTGGCGTCCGTGATTCATGGCCAACCTCCCGGGCTGCACGGCAGCTTGCCGATCTGGACGCGCGGGATTGCATTGCTGGCAGCCGGGTGGTTTTTAATCGGGTTCCGCGACGAATGGCCGGACATCATCGCCCTCGTCGGCGCGAATTCGCTGCTCGCATTCGGCATGGCGGAATGCTGCGATTCGTTGCGACGTTTTAACGATGAACAAAAAAGACATAAATCGCCTTATCTGCTTGCCGCACTGGTCGTAGTGATATCGGTTGTCTTTTCCTACGCTTGGCCAGACCGATTCCTGCGGTTGACGCTCAATACGATGATTCTGGGATTCCTGTTTGCCATTGCCGCCCGTCAGGCCTGGATGGCACGTGCGAGCGATGAAGTCGGCGCGAGAAGTCATCTGCTGGTCGCTGCCGTATTTGCATTGACGGCGCTCATCATGTTCCTGAGAGGTGTGTCGGTGTGGTTGCTCGGTCGCGAGCACATGCCGGTCATCAACGAGATCAATCTGATCCAGGGCCGGTTCTATACCGCAGCGACATTGGGTCCGGTAGTGGCCACACTGGGTTACGCACTGATGTGCAATGAAAGACTGGGTTCCGAGTTGTCGCGCCTGGCGAACGAGGATGGATTGACCGGCGTGCATAATCGACGCAGTCTCGAACAGATCGCGCATCGCATGCTGTTGCCGGAACGAAGGAAAAACCGGCCGTTCTCCTTGATCCTTGTCGATGCCGACCACTTCAAACGGATTAATGACCACCATGGTCATGCTGCCGGCGATACCGCGTTGCGCGAACTTGCCCGGGTGCTTGGTTCGGCGACCGGCGAGCTGGGAGTCGTAGGACGTTTTGGCGGCGAGGAATTCCTGATTCTTCTACCCGATGCCGATTTGCGTGAAGCAACCCTCATGGCCGAAAGGATGCGCGAGGAAATCTGCAATCAAACCCTTTTTCTTGGCGAGCAGAAAGTGAACTGGAGCATTTCGGCCGGCGTTGCCCAGTTGGGCAGGCATGATTCGGATTTTGATGCGTTGGTGCGACGTGCCGATCAGGCGCTGTATCGCGCCAAAAGCGAAGGCCGCAATCGAGTTGCATTGGCAGACTGAAAATAGCGTGACTCGATGTTCTCCATAAAAAAAGCCGGGCAATGCCCGGCTTTTTTGAAACGATCCGGATCAGGAATTATTCTTGTCCAGAAATGCCTTGACCTGTTCTTCGGCTTCGCCGCGAACTATGCCGTAACGTTCCTGCACAAGACCGGCCAATTTTTCGGCATGACCTTCCGATTGCAGAAGCTCGTCTTCGGTCAACTTGCCCCATGCCACTTTTGCGGCGCCGACTTGCTGTTTCCATTGGCCTTTCAATTCGTCCGAGTTGGGTAAGCTCATTGTTTCTTCTCCTGAGGGATGACGACATCGTCGCCACCCAATGTTGCTTCAAGCGGCGGGTTGATTTCATCGATGGCCGGAACCGGCGTCAAAGGTTCCTTGACGGCATCTTCCGGCGTTTTCACGACATCATCCTGTTTTTCGACGGGAGTGGTGCCGGTATCGTTTTTATTTCCGGGATTTTGATTTGACATGTTCATTCAGATCCTTTTTTGAGCCCGTTGACCGCACGATAAAAGCCGGGCAATGGTAAAAGTGAAGACCGCTATGCGCTGCCAACAAGTCGATTGCCAATCGGTGATTGCAATCAACAGGCTGAAGTTTCCATTCCGCAACGCCGCCGCCCGTGCTCGCTTGATAGCCAATCGTTCCGTTGGGGCGCGTCTAGTCGAACCAGACGGAATAGAGTGACCGGAGTTACCCTTGATAAGGGGGAGTTACCAAGGGGGCTTGCGAGCCGGGCGGCGACAAATCCGAATTCAGGGTTTCGGTCGGGTGTCTACTGAAAAGCATTTGTTCGAAACTTGTCGTCGGAAGCTTGAGCGGATCGATGTTGGCCGACCGGAGTTCCTGGTTGCCGTATGCTTCGATCCAGTCGCTGCGACACAAGGTGGTCATGGCGTCATGCGGCCTATTACTTCGTGTCGTCGATATGACGATCGGCTTCTTTCTCGATTTTTTCGCCGGCTTTTTGCGTATCTTTGCCGACGCCGGCCATCGTGTTGCAGGCAGTCAGCCCGATGACGAAAGCGCCAAGCAACAAGGCAACCGAAACTTTACGAATGGTATTTTTCATGGTGTTCTCCTGGAAAATTATGACTAGCCGGCAACGATGTTGTTGATGGCCCGGAACCCATACTAGGACCCCGACGCACGCATGTCCGTGCGCTAGCACACCAAAAAAAGCCGCTGTTATGTGCGTTAGCGTACTAATGGTTTCTGCGCCTT
Organism: uncultured Arenimonas sp.; assembly: GCA_964584915.1. GTDB lineage: Bacteria > Pseudomonadota > Gammaproteobacteria > Xanthomonadales > Xanthomonadaceae > Arenimonas. The sequence goes on from CAZPCE010000122.1 coordinate 2,418, forward strand.
GTCTTATGCTGTTCATGACTGGATTGGTCATCACACAAGGAGATTCACCATGTTGCACTACGCCGTTGTTTTTCTAGTAATCGCGCTTATCGCTGGTGTCCTGGGTTTTGGCGGCATCGCCGGTTCCGCCATCGGCATTGCCAAGATCCTGTTCTTTATCTTTCTCGTGCTGTTTGTGGTGTCATTGTTGATGGGTAGGCGCGGAAGCTGAAGCCACTGCCGTGCTAATGTGCGGCAGTCACATCCATGTGAACCAGGGAGAGCAACATGAACGGAACAAAATTGGCGGCCATCATCCTGATCATCGCCGGCGCACTCGGGCTTGCATTTGGCGGCTTTACCTACACCAAAAAATCCGAGCAGGTGAAGCTGGGGCCGATCGAGTTGACGGTGAAAGACAAGGAGACCGTCAATATTCCGGTCTGGCTTGGCGCCGGCGCCCTGATTGCCGGTGTTCTTTTGCTGGTTGTCCGCAGCAAGAAATAAGCGTTTGTCCTGAACGCTCCGGAATTATCTGGAGCTCAGCAATGCCCGTGATTTGCCGTCGGTGTGTGCCGCCATCCATCGATCCAGTTTCGCAATCTCGACATTGTGTTCGGCGATGATGCGCATGGCCATATTTCGCAAAGCCTTGTTCTTGCCGTTCCTGATTTGCGCCCGCGACATCTCCACCGCGATTTGGTGGTGCATTCGCATATTGGCCGCATAGTCAAAATCGACATCACCGGTCGGGAATAACGTATGCGTATTCGCGTGGCTGATGTATTTGGCAGTAACCGGCTGGGCGCGGTTTATGCCTGCAATATTGGCATTGCTGCCCTGGGCGGTAATGGCGAGAACAAGCGCGATGAATGCGAGTCCGGTGGTGGACAAAATAAAACGGTTCGAATGGTTGGCCTTGGTATCGGGTGACATGGTAAACCTCCTGCGGAGCCATGAACCAACGTTACGAGGCCTGGATTGCGAGTTCTGTGCGCCATCGCACGCCAGACAAAAAGAATCGAGCTCCGGTGGTTAAAAGCTGTCACGGGCCTTAATGGGCAGCCCCCGGAATTTCCCTATGTGTGTTGTCGAACATACATTCACATCGTCTTCGACTGAATATGGATTCCACCCGCAAGCATTGAAAAGTTTCCGACGTGCTTGCCAACCCTATTCAAGGAATGCGCTTATGAATTACGTCGCCACCAAAGACAAGACCAGACTTTATGTAAAAGATTGGGGCAGTGGCCAACCGGTTATCCTGCTGCATGGCTGGCCGCTTTCATCCGACAGCTGGGACGATCAGGCGATGGCGATTGCCGACGCAGGTTATCGCGCGATCGCTTACGACCGCCGTGGTTTCGGTCGGTCATCGCAACCGTGGACCGGTTACGACTACGATACCCTTAGCGATGATCTGGCAACGGTGATTGAACATACCGGCTCGGATAACGTTGTGATTGTCGGTTTCTCGATGGGCGGCGGCGAAGTGGCGCGCTATATGTCGCGACATGGCGGAAAATCGGTTTCGAAGGCGGCCCTGATTTCATCGGTCGTCCCTTTCAGGCTGAAAACCGAAGACAACCCGTTGGGCACGGAGCAAGCCGCCTTCGACAAGACGGCACAGGCACTGGTCGAAGATCGCGCAAAATTTTTCACCGACTTTTTCCACAAATTTTTCGGCGTCGGATCGCTCGCGCATCCGGTCAGCGGCGAATTGCTGGAATGGGCGCGCAGCGTATCGATGCAGGCTAGCCTGAGGGCCACTCTGGAATGCCTGAAATCATTTTCGACGACCGACTTCCGAGGCGACCTGACGCACTTCAAAGTGCCGACCTTGATCATCCACGGAACCGAAGATAGAACCGTGCCGATCGAAGCATCTGCACGTCCCGCGGCACAGGGCATACCGCAATCGATATTGATCGAGTACGAAGGCGCGGCCCATGGGCTGTTTGCGACCGAAAAAGAAAGGCTTACCAGGGACCTGATCGATTTTCTTCGCCGATAGACCGCGGCTTTGACGGAGATCGCCTCATTTCCGGATTTTGCGGCGGCGATATCCGCTTCATGAACAACATTTTCACTGCGTGCGTTGTCGCACAGACGCTATTTTTCGTGACGCTTATTGTCGTTTCTCAGCCACGCATGCCGCGCTTGCACAACGAGTTCGCTCCCCCCAACTCAGGCTGCTGGCTGTTCAAATCAAACATACAAAGGAACCACTTATGCCGACCAATTCAAACACCATGGAAACCGTTGCCTCGAAAGCAGGCAAGGTTGCCGACAATGCATCGTCCGAATTCCAGAACTTCATTGCCGACGTTGAAGACCTGGTCAAGGAAACCACTACGCTGACCGGAGAAGATCTGGCGCGTGCAAAGGCAAAATTGAGTAGCCGCATTGCCGATGCCAAGGATTCGGTCGTGGAAATGAGCGGCGAAATTGCCCAGCGTGCCCGTAAAGGCGCGAAGGCCGCGGATGACTATGTTCATGAGCAACCGTGGAAAGCGATTGGCGCCGGTGCGGCGATAGGCCTTTTGATCGGTTTTGCGCTCGCACGTCGTTGATCACGGAACCTGTACTGAAATGAATCAGGAGCTTCCCGAGCCGTCGCAGACAAATGCGTCGGCATCCTTCAACCCGCTGGGCGCATTGAGACTGATGCGCTCGGCGGGCAGGGCATTGCTCGGCCAGGCCAGCCTGTACGGAGAACTGGCACGCATTGAATGGGCCGAGGAAAAAAGCCGACTGGTTAAAATGCTGGCAGCCGGTGCAGTCGTGTTTGCCTGCCTGTTGTGCTTCCTGTTGTTCGCAGGTTTGCTCGTGGTGGCCCTGAGCTGGAATACGCCGTATTTCATTGCAGCCATCGTATTGATGATCGCCATTTACGCTGCTGGACTTGGCGTCGCATTTTATTTTCTGCAATCGCAGGCTTCATTGGGCGGACGGTCGTTTATCGCCACCCGTGAAGAGTTTGCGGCCGATATCGCCTTGATCAAGAGCAAGCTATGAACCAAATCGAAGATCCAGGATCGTTGGTTTCACTTGATGGCCGGCGGCAAGTCTTGCGGCAGAAGATGCGGGCGCAACGCCAGCTGATCGCTGCCCAGATGGGCCCCGACAGTGACGGCAGACCGGCTTTCCCGCGCAGCAACACGATGCGTTTTTTCTACGAGAGACCCGGCCTCGCCAGCAAGATCGCCATTGAACTTGCCTCCGTACTGGTCGGCGCACGGATAATAAAATCCCTGGGAAAAACGGTGGGGTTTGCGAAGATTATCCAGACCGCATTGAACAAATAATTATTTGCGGTCGCACTGTCGGTTAAACTCCGCAGATGCAAAACCACGAGATGCTGGAGTTTTCAGATGAACGATAAACCCGAGGGTCACGAGGATTCCGTGCGCGAGCCTGTCGTTGTCTCTGCGCCTGTACAAACCCAAAGTGCCGAGAAAAACACACAGTCCGGAACATGGGCATTGCCGGGTTTGCTGTTGTTGGCCGTCCTTACCCTGCTTTACCTCGCACGCGATCTGGTATTGCCGATTGTTGCCGCGCTGATCCTCAGCCTGGTTTTTTTACCGCTGGTACGCGGCTTGAAAAAGATATTCATCCCGGTACCTCTCGGGGCAGGTCTGGTCGTGCTGGCTTTGTTGGCAGGATTGGTTGGCGGCATTTACAATCTGGCCGATCCAGCCAGCGAATGGCTCGACAAGGCGCCGCAAAGTTTGCGTGAAATCGACAGCAAGCTTCGCAGGGTTACCGGCTCGGTTCACAATGTCGCAACGGCGACCGCCCAAGTGCAGGACATCACCGAAAAGCTGACCAACGGCGGCGAAACAAAGAAAAAGCCGCGCGAAGTCATCGTGAAGGAACCCACGATTGCAGGTGCTTTTTTCTATGGCGCAAAAGACTTTACCGTTTCGACTATCAGCACATTGGTGCTGTTGTATTTCCTGCTGGCTTCGGGCGATTTGTTCCTGCGGAAAACCATTGCAGTAACTCCCAGGTTTTCCGACAAGAAGCGTGCGGTGGATATTGCGGAACAAGTCGAGGCCGCGGTTTCCCGGTATTTATTCACCGTTGCTTTCATCAATATCTGCCTTGGCTGCGCCGTCACACTGGCAATGTATCTGCTGGGCGTGCCGAATCCCGTGCTCTGGGGCGTGATGGTCTGCACGCTGAACTTCATTCCGTATATCGGCGACATCATCAGTTTCAGCGTATTGACGGTAGTCGGCTTGCTTACCTTCGATCAACTCTGGCAGTCCTTGTTGGTGCCCGGCGTGTTCTATCTATTAACCGCGATTGAAGGCTATTTGATAACGCCGATCATCGTAAGCCGCCGGCTCAGCCTGAATCCGGTCGTCATTATCCTGTCGGTATTGTTCTGGGGCTGGATGTGGGGCGTCGCCGGCGCATTGCTGGCGGTACCGATCCTGGTCGCATTGAAAACCGTTTGCGACCGTGTTGATTCGCTTCATGTGTTCGGCGAGTATCTCGGCGAGTAGGGTGGTTCACCAACCACCCGCATCGGTGCAATTTCAAACTTTCGACGGCAAGCGTTCGAGCAGATCCGCCAATTCATCGGCATGCTCTTCTTCAACGGCCAGGATGTCTTTCAGCATCTTGCTGGTAGTAGGATCCTGATGGCCGAGGTATTGAATCAATTCGCGATAGCTGTCGATCGCGATGCGTTCGGCGACCAGATCTTCCTTGATCATCTCGACCAAGGTCTTGCCGGCAATGTATTCGGCGTGGCTTCTGCCACTCAGGCTGTCGGGAGCAAAATCCGGCTCGCCGCCCAGTTGCACGATACGCGCGGCCAGCAGGTCGGCATGCCCCTGCTCTTCGTTCGAATGGGCGAGGAATTCATCGGCGATACTTTTCGCCACGATACCGCGCGCCATGAAATGGTGACGACGATAGCGCAATACGCAAACAATCTCGGTGGCCAATGCATCGTTTAGCAGCTTGACCACTTCGGCACGATCGGCGGAATAACCGGAAGTCACCGCGCCTTGTTCGAGATGGACGCGGGCATTTTCACGCAGTTTTTTTACATCGGTCAGTGCTGTTTTCGTATCCATGATTTTTCGCCATTGTTTGGTTGATTAATCCTGATACCCGTAGCGTGACAAGTCGGTGCGTTGTCGCACAGACCTGCACCGTGGCGGAGTCCAATCATGAATTACCGATATTTCCCGATTCACACACAAGGAACGACATTGAAAATACTGATGGTACTCACCTCGCATGACAGGCTCGGCGACACCGGCAAGAAGACCGGTTTCTGGCTGGAAGAGTTTGCCGCCCCTTATTATGTTTTTAAAAATGCCGGCGCTGTGATCGTGGCTGCTTCGCCGCTCGGTGGACAGCCACCGCTTGATCCCAAAAGTGACGAACCGGAGTCACAGACCGACGCGACCGCACGCTTCAAGGCCGACCCGCTTGCAAAAGCGGTTTTGGCCGATACGGTGAAATTGTCGTCCGTTTCAGCCGACGATTTCGATGCCGTGTTTTATCCCGGTGGTCATGGTCCGCTTTGGGATCTTGCAGAAGATGCCGATTCCATTGGCCTGATCGAAAAAACATTGGCCGCGGACAAATACGTGGTGGCGGTATGTCACGCACCCGGTGTGCTGCGCCATGTCAAATCCCCAGACGGCAGCCCCGCCGTAAAAGGCAAAAAAGTCACCGGTTTTGCCAATACCGAAGAAGAAGCGGCCGGCTTGGACAAGGTGGTCCCGTTCCTGGTGGAAGACATGCTGGTGGAAAATGGCGGACACTACTCCAAGGCGGAGGATTGGAAGCCCTATGTCGTGGTCGATGGTTTGTTGATTACCGGGCAAAATCCAGCCTCTTCCGAACCCGCTGCCCAGGCATTATTGAAAAAACTGACATGACGAAACTCAGCTCTTTGGAAAAACGCGAACCGGACGAAGCGGCCAATATCGCCGAGATGACCGATATCCTGCGCCGAAAAATGGAGCGCGATTATGAAAAGGGTGAGACGCGGCGCGATGCCCATCCCAAAACGGTCGCCTTGCTGAAAGGCAGCTTCCAGATTGAGCCAGACTTGCCCAAAGAACTGAAAGTAGGAATTTTT
>CAZPCE010000123.1:0-8511 GCA_964584915.1 uncultured Arenimonas sp.
ATCGCCGTCGCCGACGCGTTTGTGGTCCTGGCTGGTCGCCATCGGCAATGCGGTTTTGCCATCGACCATGCAAACGAACCTGGCTTCCTCGCCCTGCAAACATTCTTCGCTCACGACGCGCGATCCCGCGTCGCCAAGTTTATTGCCGCTCAACATGTCCACGATGGCCGCTTCGGCTTCGGCGAACGTCATCGCGACAACCACGCCCTTGCCAGCTGCCAAACCATCGGCCTTGATCACGATTGGCGCGCCGACATCATGCAGATGGTCCAATGCCAATGTGGCATCTTCATACACCGCGTAATAGGCGGTGGGAATTTTATGGCGCGCCAGGAAATCCTTGGCGTAGGCCTTGCTGCCTTCCAACTGCGCCGCCTTTTTGGTCGGGCCGAAAATTTTCAGGCCCTGTTCGCGGAATAAATCCACCACGCCGATGACCAGCGGAGCTTCCGGGCCGACGACGGTAAAGGCCACCTGTTCGAGTTTCGCCAACTCGAGCAAAGCCTCGATATTGGTCGCGGCGATCGCGACGTTGCGGCATTTCGCTTCGGTTGCCGTACCGGCGTTGCCCGGCGCGACCAGTACTTCGCTGACGCGTTCCGACTGTGCCAATTTCCAGGCCAAGGCATGTTCGCGACCACCGGAACCAATCAACAGGATTTTCATTATTTCTTACCTTGGAAAGAGATCAACGTACCACCGCATAATCGCGCGCATCTTCGCGCCATTTCGGCGTTGCCAGTATTTTCGGCAAAACTTCATCCACCGAATCCACCAAGGACCACATGGCCTCGTGCTCCGGATTCATGAATTTTTCATCGATGACCTGTTGCATGAAAGTCTGCAGCGGTGCGTAGAAGGTTTTCGTATTCAATAAAACAATCGGATTGAAATAGATGCCGAGCCGTTTCAGCGTGATGGCTTCGAACAATTCTTCCAGCGTGCCGCAACCACCCGGCAATGCGATGACCGCATCCGAGCCGGTCAATAATTTGTGCTTGCGTTCGCGCATGTCTTCGACCAGATCGAGATGCGTCAGACCGGTGTGACCCCACTCCAGATCGGCCATGAATTTCGGCAGGATGCCAATCACCTGGCCTTGGTGTTTCAACGCGCCGTTCGCCAACGCACCCATCAGGCCTTGCGAACCACCGCCGTACACGATGCTGTGCCCGGCTTTGGCCAATGCTTCGCCAAGTTGGAACGCGGCATCGTGGAATTCCGGAGCCACCTGATTGGAAGAAGCGGCGTAAACGCAGATGCGGAGGGATTGGGTCATTTTATTTCCATAGTTTATCCTGTGGACGGATAATAATGTTTTATCCCAAACTCCACGCAAGTCATTGAATTCTCCTAGATGCTAGTCGGGACAGATTTTTAAAGTTTTATCCCGGCTTTGCCGCGAACATGAATCAGCAGAATAATAAAGTTATATCCCGAATCAACTGAACTTAATGATCAACAGGAGAATCCATCGCGACTTTCCGGACAGTTGAGATATTATACCTAACTGCCAAACGAGAAATAGACATTTTCCAGAGTTGCGTCGATATCTGCGCTTGCTATATCCTGCCAGTGCATGACGTCGGTCTTGGTAGCTGCTCTGCGAATATCGCAGCTACGCCAGCATTGCCAAACTGTTTATCTTCGGCAATGGTCTCTACTGAGACAAGATGAGCTGCAATCATCGAGTATCGAATCTCGTCCATTAAAAAGCCCACCTTACGGCGGGCTCCTTTTTAATGACCGTTCAATGATCAATACACAGCAAACTCGGCCCTGCAACCATTGCTGACCCAGACGCGGTTTCGGTCGGATCCCCATGAACGTCCATAGGTGCAACTGCTGGAACTGAGTTGCTTGTATATTTCCACATGGCCGCGTGTTGGAAGGCTGCAATAATTATATTGATTGCCCTTGGACTCGCAGCGGAATGTACGACGCGGATTTCCGCCGTAATTATCGTAGCGATCGTCATAGCCGTCATAGCGGTCGTCATACCGATTGTTATCCCGATAATCGTCACGGTTGTTTTTGTTTTTGTTCGCAATGATTGCCGCAGCAACTACTCCCAATGCCACGGCCCCGGCCACCTTGTTATTGGACGAACCCGAATTGCGGTCACCTACCCAAAATTCGGCACGGCAGCCGCGGTCCACCCAGATACGGTTGCGATCATAGCCCCAGGTATCGTTTTGCCAGCAGCCCTGGGAACTCAATTGGCGTGACAGGCGAACGCCGCCACGGGTATCGACCGAACAGACCTTATAGTTACCACCATTCGATTCGCAACGAATAGTGTCAGCCTTGACCGCAGACGAACCACATAGGAAGGCCGCACCAACCAGCAGAAGAGAAATAACAGATTTGGTATTCATTATTTGGACTCCTCTTTGGCTTTGCGTGCTGCGGCGAATGCTGCAATTTCATTAGTATCGAGCAAACCATCCTTGTCGGCATCGTACTCGTCGAAGACCGGCTGCAGGGCTTCGCCAAATTCATCCCATGTCAGCTTGCCGTTCGCGGCCATCGTGTCTGCACCGGCCAGCCAATCTTTTGGATATTCTTTGCCTTCCAGCACGCCATCGCCATTCTTGTCTCTGGCATCGAAGCGCCGCACCATCGCGTTCCGATATTCTTCAAAACTGATCTTGCCATCGATATTGCGATCCATGCGCTCGAGCAAGCGCTGTGGTGTGTCGATAGGTTTGTCGGTGGTCTTTGCAAGCGCTGAGCCTGCGAAGACCATTGTGATTGTGACTGCCATTGCCTTGATAAAAACCATACGCTGCCCCTCCACTTGAGAATTGAATTGGCATTAACCGAGACGGCTAATGCGTTGTGAATCGTCTTTTACATCGCCCACTTCACCAACCCGCCATCATACAAAGCCGTGACGGACATACCTCGTCCTTCAGGCAAGGTTACTAGCCCGTTGGCTCATCCACACATTTCAAAACCGATTTGTCCGGCTGTTCAAACAGCAGTTCTGCATCCTGCACCGATAATCGAAACGTTCCGTCGAAAGCCTTGCCGACATAACCCGAACCGCCGGTGTCAGCTTCAAGAACAACCCAGCGATCCAACCAGCCAAGGAATACGCTCTGGGGTGAAGACTTCACCCGCGTGACGCTCACTAAGGCATCAAGGCCTTCGCATTTCAATGCCGTCGGACCTTCGCTGATTCCCTTGGCATCTTCGGATCTTGCTTCCGCATAGCCTTGCCGCAATTCGTGAATTCGCGAAACATAACTGTCGACGATGCAGTAGCGAAGATCATCGGATTTCCAGCAGTCGTCACGACCCTTGATCCAGCCACGCTGAATGGCAAGCAGTTCTTTACGGCGCTCGTCAGCAAGGGACTTTCCATTTTTGGCAAGTTGGAAAAGGCGATCCACTTCGCGATCCAGAGTCGCGAGATTGGTGTCATTGCAGACATACTTCTGGGCCTTACTGTCTGTCTTCCCGCAATCGAAGCTTGGACCTCGATTTGCCGCTGCAACTGCCTCGATGGGGGCAACGGGTTGAGACGCTGGAACCGGCTCGGCACTGGCCGCTGCGGAAACAGTTGCCTCAGTATTCATTTTTCCACTATCTCCACACGCCGCTAGAGCAATGAGAGCCACTACCGTCAGTATTGTTTTTGTATATCGTATTTTACCCTTCAATCTATTGTAGCCCGGCATTTCAAACTTCTCCTGTGCCGCATGAAATTAAAATTAAAGGATCAAATATCAGAAACGACACGACGTCTTCGCAATTGCCAACATGCCCAGATAACAGCCGACAAAGTCAATAAAACAGTAAGAAACAAAAACAGTACGACTCCAAGTTGTAGGCCTTCGGTCGCTATGCCGGTCTTTGCCGTGAATGTCGAAAAATCCCAGACCGCATGCATGACGACGGGCAATAAAATAGTGCCGGATAACCGCATCGACGTATACAGCGCACAGCCCATCACGAAGGCATATCCCACTTGAAACAGGGTGGCGTCCACTGCTTGCCCCGCCAATACATTGGGCAAGTGGAACATTCCGAAACCGGCGGCCGAAATCAGAATTACCTTTGCCTCCGACCATGTGGCAACACCGCGGGCACCATGGGCGAGTATGCCGCGGAACAATAATTCTTCGTTCAGGCCCACCAGGATCATGGCGCCTGCCAGGACAAGAACATAGGTGATATCAAATGTACCCCAAGGCGATTGCAACAAGCGCAACAGGCAAATCGCGAACCAGAAAACGGGAAGCAGCCAGAATATTTTTGGCATCGTTGCGGGTGCTTGCCGAGACCAAATGGATTTACTCCAGCCTGCACGCATCGAGATATATAGTCCCCATGAAAGACTGATAGTGACCATGACGACGATGCCGCGAACAATGTTCGATGTCGTATCGGCGATCACATCGTAGTCAACGTCCAGCAGCTTGCTGAGCAGGGGAAGCAAAATGGCCGAGGGCAGCAACATCAAAACGGCATTTCGTATGCTGGGCGTAATAGTTGATGGCGTAGTCAATGCATTGGTCATGAGAGTTCCAGACTATTCCGCACTGGACAATACGGTTAAAGAAACACCGGTAGTCGCAGGCAGTACGGGAGCCTGTGTAACCAGTATCGATGTCCCCGGCTCAATTACAGACTGCATGGACTGACGGAAATTTTCCGGCATTTTAATCTGCATCAACACGTTGGCATTTACTTCGTCCCCCTGCTCACCTGCATGGCCGGGAACTCCCACTAGTATCCACGACAGTTTTCCCTGCGAATTGCGAGCATAGGTCAACACATGGGTTGTGGTGTCGGAGTCGGGCAGTGAAATTCTCGATCGTCCGATTTCGATTCCGTTTCGAAGCACGAGAAGCCTCTGGTCGCTGCGTGAAACGATCATCGTTACCGGGCCGACTTTTGAAAGCTCGGGTGTCCACCGATACGTTTCGTTGGGTCGCAGAACCAGATGCGAGTCCAATGCTTGCTTGTCACCGAAAGGTGCCAGAACACCGCCGGCCTGGCGTATCGGTGGATCGCCGGCCTTGCCAGCGACGACTACAGTCATGCCCAGATGTGAGGCGTCAAATAACAATCGGGAAAATTCGAGTGGAAGATGCACGCAGCCGTGGCTCTCTGGATAACCAGGCAATCCACCTGCATGAAGAGCCACACCATCCCATGTCAGGCGTTCCGTAAATGGCATTGGTGCATTGTTGTACTTACTGGAGCGATGCTTCGCATCTTTTTGCAGAATGGTGAAAACACCCGTCGGTGTCTCATGGCCTTTCTTGCCGGAAGATACGGTTGAGACACCGATACGCACACCATTGCGATACACCGTCGCAATCTGGCGGGATAAATCCACATAAACAGAAATGGGACCTGAAGGCGCGATGCGCGGCGCCCAGACCCATTCGCCCGGCTTGAGGGCATCGGCCTTGCGCGCAAGCTCGACGGCAGAAGTTGCCTTTGCACCCTGTGCGTAAATGTTACTGCAAAACGATAGTGTCAGCCCGAAAACAACACTCGCTAGAAGTTTTGTTGCCAGATTCATTTGATGCCCCCGATCAATGAAAATGTCGCCAAATAAATTCGTCCTTTTATTAAATCTGTAAGTTCAAATTTCAACTGATCCCCGGAAAGTACACTGTACGTTGACACGCTTTGTACGCGCAGTGACTATGTTGCTAAGTTTCCGTTAAGCCTTCTGCCGGACAAGGTGTACGGCCCGTTATGGCTCATACCGAATTGAATTACAGTGATCGACATACCAGCAATGGGACTATGGTCTGACTTGTTATACAAATGGGTAGAGCGTAAATAATTGCCTCGTCCGTAAAAGTGTGAAAGAAAGCGAATTACAAGCTTTACAGCTACGACTCAAGAGATTCCAGATGAATAAGACAGCATTGGCAATAGTCATCATGCTCACATTGGCTGCGTGTGGAGCAAAGCCGGCTGAAAACACCGCTGTCGATACTTCTGATCCCGAGGCTAGCAAAGCCGATGAAGTGATTGCTGATGTCGTCCCACAAGCATTCAATAAAGAACTTAATTATCAAGATGTACATTTTTTAGTTAACGCCAGCAACAGCGGCTCGAAGAATTCACTGACCATCACGCCAAGCGGCCTTTCCGACGTCAATGACATCATCACGCGTGAAATCGACGGCACGGTAACGAATGCAGAGGCCGCGGACATCAATGCAGATGGTTCACCCGAGATCTATGTGTGGGTCAATTCCGTCGGGAGCGGCGGCTACGCAAGCCCCATCGGGTATTCCGCCAACAAGAAGAAAAGCCTGAGCGAAATTTACTTTCCTCCGATCAGCGATGACCCTGTCAACAGAAAAGGCTATGCCGGGCACGATGAGTTCGCCGTCGTCGAAGGCGCTATAGCACAACGGTTTCCGCTCTATGGCGAAAACGATACCAACGCGGCGCCGACCGGCAAGACACGACAGCTGCAATACAAATTAACCCAGGGCGAAGCCAGCTGGGTGATGAAGCTGGATCGGGTGACTGAATTCTGAAAGATGTTTAACGAGGGGAGTGTCAATGAATAAAAGCATTATCGCCGCTGCTATTGTTTCCGCTCTGATTATGGGCTGCACCAAAACACCTCCCGCTGAGCCGACAAAGGCTATCGAGACCAAGACGGTTGCGGTCGCCGCCAAAGCCACCATTGGCCAATGGGGTATTGATACGGCAGGCTTATCGAAGACCGTCCGGCCGGGCGATGATTTCTTCCGTCATATCAATGAAGGTTGGCTCAAAAAAGCGCAGATACCTGCTGGCCTACCCGCGCTAGATTCCTTCACCGAAGTTTATCTCTCTACCGAACAACGGGTGTCCGGCATTATCAAGGAAGCCCGAGAATGCAACGATGCACCCGGCACGCCGGAACAGCAGATCGCCGATCTTTATCGTTCGCACGCCGACATTGCAAAGCGCAATGCATTGGGGATCACGCCCATTACGAGTAACTTGTCGATCATTTCCGGAACCACAGACCGCACCGAGCTTGCCAAAATCATGGCGTATCCTTGGCTGGATGGCATGATCGGCGGTGGCGTCAGCTCCGATTCTGACAACCCACGTGTGCAGATTGCACTGATCGGTGCAACTGGACTCACGATGCCTTCGCGCGATTACTATCTCGATCAAACTGCACCTTACGTTGCCTTCCGCAATGCATTGCTTGACTACATTACTGCCAGTTTCCAGCGTGCTGGTATTAGTGATGCCAACAAGCGCGCCGCCAAGGTGCTGGCGCTCGAAACCGAAATGGCCAAACGCCATTGGAGCACGGCCGAACAGCGGGATGTCGTGCGAATGAACCATGTCATGACGCCGGCCGAACTGAAGGCTTATGCACCAAGCTTCCCCTGGGATGCCTATCTTGGCGAAATGAAGTTCGACAAGCAGCCGAAGCTCAAAGTCGTCACCGATACTGCAGTGCGTGATACCGCCAAGCTTTTCGCTCAAACGCCGGTCACCGATCTGCAATCGTATTTACTGTTCCATACGCTGGATGCCTGGGCTGATTCATTATCAGAACCCTGGGTGCAGGCGCATTTCGACTTCCACAACAAGACGCTGATGGGCGTTGCCCAGCGCCGCACTCCCGAGCTTGAAACTGTTGGTATCGTGAATGGTTACTTGGGCGAGGAAATTGGTCGCATCTATGTCGCTGAATATTTCGGTGCAGCCGACCGCGCCAAGGTCGATGAATTGATCGGGTATCTGCGTACCACGTATCGCGAGCGAATCACCAAGAATGAGTGGATGGATGATGCTACACGCGCCGAGGCGCTGACCAAGCTCGACAAGATCGTCAGCCACATCGGTTTTCCTGATCGCTGGCATGATCGCGCATCAGTGCGCATCAGTGCTGATGATTTGGTCGGCAACGAGAATCGCCTGATCGAATGGGCCCGTGCCGACAGTCTAAAAAAACTTCAGGAAGGCACCCGTGACTGGGAATTCCCCTATAGTCCGCAAGAGATCAACGCCGGCTATAGCCCCGCCCTGAATTCGATTACCTTCCCGGCCGGGATCTTACAGGCGCCGTTCTTTGATGCGAACGCGGATGCGGCGGTGAACTTCGGTTCGACTGCCGCCGTCATCGGACATGAAATCGGTCACGCCTTCGACGACCAAGGCAGCCGTTCAGATGGCGATGGCAAGATCCGCAACTGGTGGACTGCAGCTTCACGTGCCGAATTCGAAAAGCGCACTACCGGACTGGTTGATCAATTCAACGAATATGAACCGGTACCGGGTGTTCACATCAACGGTCGCCAGAACCTGGGCGAAAACATCGGAGACCTTGGCGGCCTGTCGGTTGCCTATGCCGCATATCGAAAATATGTCAATGAAAAACAGGGCGGCAAGGCACATGTCATTGATGGCTATACCGGAGACCAGCGCTTCTTCATGGCCTGGGCGCAGGTGTGGCACAGCATCACTGTCGAGGCGGAGCAACGTCGGCGCTTATTGGCCGACCCCCATAGCCCCGGT
>CAZPCE010000124.1:0-8485 GCA_964584915.1 uncultured Arenimonas sp.
CGGTGGTCGCTGTAACATTAAAAATCGCAGGACTGGTGGCTTGCATCATGGTCGGCAAGCGCAAGGGTTATCCCACCACTGCAATGATGCCGCATAACCTTACTTCGACCCTGGTCGGAGCAAGTCTGTTATGGGTCGGTTGGTTTGGTTTCAATGCCGGTAGTGCTGTAGCGGCCAATGGCAACGCCGGTATGGCGATGCTGGTCACGCAAATTGCCGCTGCAGCCGCAGCACTTAGCTGGATGTTTGCCGAATGGATTTCGCACGGTAAACCGTCATTGCTTGGCGTGGTGTCTGGCGCGGTGGCGGGTTTGGTCGCGATTACGCCGGCCTCCGGCAGTTGCGGTCCGGGCGGCGCTTTGGTGATTGGTTTGAGTGCAGGCGTGCTGTGTTTCCTTGCATCGTCGCGTTTGAAACGTAAACTCGGTTATGACGATAGTCTGGATGTGTTTGGCGTACACGGCATCGGCGGCATCGTGGGCGCATTGCTGACCGGTGTGTTTGCCGATGCCGCATTGGGTGGTGTTGGTTTTGCCGAAGGGATCTCGATGGGCGCACAAGTCGGCAAGCAAGCCTTGGCGGTTTTGGTCACATGTGCGTGGTCGGGTGCGGTAACCTTCATTGCCTGGGGCCTGGTGAATAAAATATCGCCAATGCGCATCGATAGTGATGGTGAAACCGAAGGTCTGGATTTAGTCTTGCACGATGAGCGCGGCTATAACCTGTAATTCGCCAGCTATCCCGAGACAGCCCAAAATATTTTATTGCGAGGAGCAAACCCAATGAAAATGGTTATGGCAATTATCAAGCCATTTAAACTAGATGATGTACGCGAAGCGCTTTCGGAAGTCGGCGTGACCGGCGTCACGGTGACCGAAGTGAAAGGCTTCGGGCGCCAGAAAGGCCACACCGAGCTTTACCGCGGCGCCGAGTACGTGGTGGATTTTCTGCCGAAGATCAAACTCGAGGTCGCCGTCAACGGCGACCAGCTTGAACGCGTGGTGGAAGCGATCCAGAACGCGGCCAATACCGGGAAGATCGGCGACGGCAAAATCTTCGTTTACGATCTGGAGCGCGTGATGCGAATCCGCACCGGCGAACTTGATGGAGATGCGCTCTAAAATTATCGTAGGAGGGCCCTTGGGCCCGATATTTCGCAATGAAGGTCGGGCCCAAGGGCCCTCCTACGAAAGCTTTAAAGAATCGGTACTAATCCCGCGCCAAACGCGGTGACCATTCGGGTGTAAATACCTTTCAAAGGCAGATCCACTTCGGGAAAATCGCCGACCTGTTCGTAACAATCCTGGAATCGTTTGTCGGTGAACGGCACCGGTTGGCAGCTGTCTTTCAGTTCGTAACTGGTCGCGTACGGAAACGGCCAGATATCGAAGATGGGCAGTTTCTCGGAAAGCTTTCCGAGGTTGTAATTCAAGCCGGACAAAATCGGCGGCTTCGGCCTAGGCGCGATGGTCCACGCATTTTCCGGCAGCATGTCGCGGTGAATGCTCGCGGCCAATGCCTGCGCGAAATTCTTGTCCGGAATGATCACCAGGCTTTCGGTGTTGAAGTCGTCCGAGCGCGGATCGAAATTATGGCTGCCGACAACGGCGATATGGCCATCCACTACCATCGATTTTGCGTGCAGGCCCACGCGTACGCCGGCGCGTTTCAGTGGCGGCGCGCCGCTAGCCGAACCCGATGAGCCCGAACCCAGTATCGGCATGCCTTCCTTGCTGGGCTCGTCACTCATCATGGCCGCCATGTCGAACGGCGCACTCATCGGAAACGGCTTGAATTCGTGAATCTGGAATCCCAGTTCGCGCAAATACATGCGCTTGTATTTATGCGACATCGCGTACACCGGAAACGCATCGGTGGCAGCCAGCGAATTGGTCGAGATGATTATTTTTGGTGAATTCTGCTTGCGGTGCAGGGTTCTGAACACCTTGCGCGCCGGGCGCGACATGACCAAATACGGCGTCTGCAGGATGATTTCCTGCTGGCTGTTGCGAACCAGGTCGTACAAGGCCAACGACGCTTCCGCACGGCCCGGATTGTGATCGTTATGTTTGCTGGGCAAATCCGCCAGGAAATCGACTTCGTTCACCCAGAGCAGGTATTTTTCCAGCTGCGTCATCACCGCCGCGCTGTCATGCACCTCAAGATCCATTTTTACGGCGCGCGCAGAAAATGGTTTGGCGATGAACAGATCTTTTTTATCCGGCGGGCCATCGTGGGAAATCAGGCGCTGCGCAACGTCTTTCAAGCTGGTGGGCGGAAGACTTTTTCGATAGGCCCAGAAGGCTTCGAAATTGGTCTCCATTTCCTTTGCCACCGGACCGGCAATCAGCAAGTCGCGATCGCGGTAGTTGTAAACGCTACTCCAGTCGAAATAACGGTCTTCCACATTGCGGCCCCCAATCACGGCAACCTTGTCGTCCACCAGCAGCAACTTGCTATGCATGCGCTGGTTGAGTTTCCTGAACGTGAAAAAAATGCCTGCGACGAATTCCAGTTTCTGCGTGCGCGCCTCATCGAACAAGGGGTTGTACAAACGCATTTCAAAATTCGTGTGATAGCTCGCCAGATACGCTTGCAGGTTGGGATCGGCCAGGCCGTACTGCTGGTCGAGCAAGACTCTCACTTTTACGCCGCGCTTGGCGGCATCCATCAGGGCTTGCAGCGTAAGTTGGCCGGAATCGTCCTGGTCGAAAATAAAGGTTTGCAGTTCGATGCTTTTTTTTGCGCTATGAATCAGGTGCAGGCGGGCGGTCAACGAGTCCTGGCCGCGATCCAGCAGTATGACCGCATGCTTGGGAGCGATCGTCGTGGATTCGCGATTCGCCTGGTCTGCCAAATCGTAAAGCGGCGATTTCAAAGCGCAGGCATCTTCCTGCTGGCAGTTCAGAGTCGTGTCGCGGTGTCGCTGCGCCAGGTCATCGGCCTGTATTCTTTTTTCTTTTGCCAAGTGCGAACAGGCACTCAGGCCAAGCAACAGGCAGAAAATACCAAGCGGTTTAAGCCATTTCACGGGATAGGTTCAGCCAGAAGACGAATGCGGAATTCAAAGTCGACATTATCCTTGATACTGAAACGATACGCTTGCATTCCGAATTCCCGGCGCTTCACGGTGCCGTGCACGATCAGATCGCATTCATGTCCGGGCAGTGCGCAGGCGGATTTCTCGATATGAAAGCTGACCGGTTTCTGCAAACCGCGCAGGTATAACTGGCCTTTCAGTTCGCCGCCTTTTTCCAGCAGAGCTTTGCTGAACGGAAGCGAGACAAACTGAATATTCGGGTGATTCTCCGCATCGAGAAAGGCTTCGGAACGGGCCATTTTCGATAACCACTGCGGGCCATTGAAGCTGAGCTTGCGAGCATCGACATGCACTTCGACTTTCCATTGCTGTTTGGGCTGGGCCAGCAGGGCGCCGGCCAATGCTTCGAAGCGGCCCTGCGAGGCAATCGGCAAACGCGGGTGGATCGTGAAGCTCGCATTGGAGCGCGAGCTATCGATGGTTGCTGCATGCGCCTGCGCATTTGCCATGAGAAGCAAAAGCGCCAGTAAATTTCTTATGGCCACCAAAACGCAGCTAACTCGGCGATGCCGGGTTCCAGGGCGACATCCGCAGGCAGTTTAAGCACCGCAATCGCGCCTGCGGGCATGCCGCGGAAATCTCCGGATTGGCCGGAGCTGATCAATGCGACCAATTGCTCCAGTCCCGGATTGTGGCCGACGATCAACACGCGCGACAAATCCTTCTGCTCGTCTGCGACAGCCATCAAATCGCCCGGCGTCGCTTCGTAAACGCGCGGTTCCTGTTTTTGTTCAATATAGCCGATGACCGAAAGTACCTGTTCGAGGGTTTCGCGCGCACGCCTGGCGCTGGAGCAAACAACGCGATCGGGCAGATAGTGATTGGCTTTCAACCATTGACCGGCGGCTTCTGCCTCGGCCTGCCCTTGTCGTGATAGTGGACGATCAACATCATCCTGGCCGTTTGCGGCGGCTTCAGCATGGGCGTGGCGGAGCAGAATTAATTCGCGCATTAAATTACCTTTTTAAGCCATTTGAGTATGGGAGCCCAGTCTTCCTGGTGGCTGCGCAATTGTTCGGAGTTGTAATCAAAAACGCTCTTGCCCAAAGCCACCATCAAAACGTAGGCCTGGGTATCCCGTAATTCGCCGACCACCGAATAGGGCCAGCTTTTCAGTTGTTCTACCGCTTGCTGCGAGGCATTGGTCCAAGGCTTCAGGCGGTTGCCAACCAGGCCGACCGGCAGTTTTTTCTTTTTGACGCGGGCATTTTTCGCCATCGAATTGAGGAATGGCACGGTGGCCTCGATATCGATCATTGACGGTAACACCGGTACAAGAACAGCGTCGGCCAGTTCGATATAAGGGTCGAGGTCGTCACCCATGGCGCCGGCAGGGGCATCAATGATGATGACCTGGGTGTTTTCGGGAATCTGTTTTTGCCAATTCTTGACGGTGCCGTCAATCGGCAGAACCGCGGTATCCAGATGGGCCCGCTTTTCACACCAACGGGTGGCGGAGTGTTGCTTGTCGGCATCGACCAGAACGGTGCGTTTGCCATCAACGGCGAAATGAGCGGCCAGGTTGGTGGAAAGTGTTGATTTACCGGCTCCGCCCTTAGAACTTGCTACCAAAATCGTCCGCATACCCGAACTCCAACGCTAGGACCAGGAAGCCCACTGTACAACGGCCAAGGGCTTTGAAGGAAGCGCTCGGGACAAATATGGAGCAACTGCTCTATCGGTCTATGTGAGTTTTGACGCATGGCCTTTGCGGGCCTGTCTAATAAACCAACGAAGGGTCAGGACTATGGCGACGAGCGCTACCGGCCCGGGCCTGTATGCGCCGGGCTTTGAACATGACAGCTGCGGCTTCGGCTTGATCGCCTGTCTCGACGCGCGCCCCAGTCATTGGTTAGTACAAACGGCATTAAGCGCCTTGGCACGCCTGAGCCATCGCGGCGCGGTCGGTGCAGATGGTAAAACCGGCGATGGTTGCGGCGTGCTGATTCACCGACCGGGAAATTTTCTGCGTGCGGTGGCGGCCGAAGCCAACATTGCACTACCGCATCACCAGTTTGCGGTCGGCATGGTTTTTTTGCCGCAGGATGCCGAAAACGCTGCATTCACCAGAGACTGTCTTCAGCGTGAATTAAAACGTTGCGGCATTGAAACGCTCGGCTGGCGCATCGTGCCGACGGAAAATTCCGTTTGCGGCGAGCAAGCGCTCGCGGTGATGCCCCAGATAGAACAAATTTTTGTCGCTGCCGAAAAGCCGCTGGCTGAAAACGAATTCGAGCGCGCCTTGTTTCTAGCACGCCGTCGTGCCGAAAAAGATTTTCCCGATGGCGCCTATGTTGTCAGCCTTTCCAATCACACGCTCGGCTACAAGGCGATGGTATTGCCGGAAAACATGCCGGCGTTTTATCCGGATCTGGCGCGCGAAGATCTGGCCTCGAGAGTCGTGCTGTTCCATCAACGTTTTTCCACCAACACCGCACCGGCCTGGGAACGCGCGCAACCGTTTCGTTTTCTCGCGCACAACGGCGAGATCAATACGATTGAAGGCAACCGATTATGGTCGGTCGCGCGCGGTGCAACCTGGAAATCGCCGCTGATCGATTTTTCCGAATTGAAACCCTTGGTGAGTTTGCACGGTTCGGATTCGCAGAGTCTCGACAACATGCTCGAAGCCTTGCTTGCAGGGGGCATGGACTTGTTGCAGGCGATGCGGATTCTGGTGCCGCCGGCAACGTCTTCATTGGAACATCGTGATCCGGATCTGTCGGCTTTTTACGAATACCACAATTTGTCGATCGATCCCTGGGATGGTCCGGCCGGCATCGTGTTGTGCGATAGCGATTACGCTGCCTGCACGCTGGACAGAAACGGACTGCGACCTGCGCGCTGGTTCCTGACGCATGACCGTCACCTCACGATTGCCTCGGAAACCGGCGTCTGGGATTGCCCGGATGAAAATATCGTCGCAAAAGGCAAACTCGGGCCCGGAGAAATGATGGCGGTGAATCTGAAAACCGGCCATCTGCTCGATAGTGCGACGATTGACCGGATCAATGCCGCGCGCGCGCCCTACAAGCAATGGCTGAAAGCAGGCGTGCAATATCTCGATGCCGCCTTGTTCGATCCGTCGTTGGCGGCAAAACCGTTTGACGCCGACACGCTGCTGCAATTCCAGAAATTGTTTCACCTTAGTCGCGAAGAAATCGAAAATGTCTTGCGGGTATTGGCCGAAACCGAACAGGAAACCACCGGCTCGATGGGTGACGACACGCCATTCGCCGTGCTGTCGCACCAGCAACGTTCGCTTTACGATTATTTCCGGCAAGCCTTCGCACAAGTGACCAATCCGCCGATCGATCCGCTGCGCGAGCGCGTGGTGATGTCACTGAGCACGCAAATCGGCCGCGAAGGTAATGTATTCGAGTCCAGTGCGGAGCAGGCAAAATGCCTGGCGCTGAATTCGCCGGTATTGTCGCAGCGCAAGCTCAATCAAATTTTGAAGTTGCCGGAATTTTGCGATGCCCGGCACTTGCTTCATTTGTATTGCAGCGCTGATGAAGGCTTTGAAAAAGCGATTCAGCGTCTGTGTCTGGAAGCCGAACAAGCGGTTCGCAATGGCGCGATCATCCTGATTCTGTCGGACCGTTATCCCGATGCCGACAAGCTGCCGATCCACGCCTTGCTGGTCACGGGCGCGGTACACAAGCATTTGATCAGCGTCGGTCTGCGTTGCGATTGCAACCTGATTATCGAAACCGGCACAGCGCGTGATGCCCACCATTTCGCCTGCCTGATCGGTTATGGCGCGACGGCCGTTTATCCATATCTCGCGTATCAAACCATCCACGCGCTCGGCGAAAGCGGCGTGATCAAATTGCCGCGGGGAAAAGAAAACGCCGAGCTGGGAAGAAACTACCGTCGCGGCATCAAGAAAGGCCTGCTGAAAATCATTTCGAAAATGGGCATCAGCACGATCGGCAGTTATCGCGGTGCGCAATTGTTTGAAATTGTCGGCCTGGCCGATGAAGTCGTGAAAACCTGTTTCGAAGGTACGCCGTCGCGTATCCAGGGTGCCGGGTTCGCCGAATTGCAATCGGATGCGGCGCTGTTGGCCGAACGGGCTCAAGACGACAGCATCGGCTTATCGAACGGCGGCTTGCTGCGCTATGTGCATGACGGCGAATACCATATGTACAACCCGGACGTGATCGCGAGCTTGCAATTGTCGGTGCGTACCGGCGAATACGCCGACTACCAATTCTATGCACAGCATGTGAACGGACGCCCGGCATCGACGCTGCGTGATTTGCTGAAATTGCGGGAAAGCAAAGTCATCGACATCGATAAAGTCGAATCCACCGAAGCGATTCTGAAGCGTTTCGATTCGGCCGGCATGTCGCTTGGTGCCTTGTCGCCAGAAGCGCACGAAGCCTTGGCGATTGCGATGAATCGTCTCGGTGCGCGTTCCAATTCGGGCGAAGGCGGCGAAGATCCCGCGCGTTATCACACCGAGAAATCCTCGAAGATCAAGCAAATCGCCTCGGGTCGTTTTGGCGTCACTGCCGAATACCTGATCAATGCCGAAGTCTTGCAGATCAAGATTTCGCAAGGTGCCAAACCGGGTGAAGGCGGCCAATTGCCTGGCCATAAAGTCAACGAATTGATTGCCAGATTGAGATACGCCAAGCCAGGTATCGGTTTGATTTCGCCACCGCCGCATCACGACATCTATTCGATCGAAGATCTGGCCGAATTGATTTTCGATCTGAAACAAATCAATCCCGATGCCTTGGTGTCGGTGAAACTGGTTTCGCACGCGGGTATTGGCACGGTCGCGGCCGGTGTCGTGAAAGCCTATGCCGATTTGATTACGGTATCGGGCTATGACGGCGGTACCGGCGCCTCGCCGATCTCATCAATCAAATATGCGGGCACGCCTTGGGAATTGGGATTGTCCGAAGTGCAGCAAACCCTGCGCATGAATAATCTGCGTCATAAAGTGCGTGTGCAAGTCGATGGCGGTTTGAAAACAGGACTCGACGTGATCAAGGCGGCGATTCTGGGTGCGGAAAGTTTCGGTTTCGGCACAGCGCCGATGGTGGCATTGGGCTGCAAGTATCTGCGCATCTGCCATCTGAATAATTGCGCGACCGGCGTTGCCACGCAGGACCAGCGCTTGCGGGAAATGCATTTCACCGGCTTGCCGGACATGGCGATGAATTTCTTCAAATTCGTTGCGCAGGATGTGCGCGAACACCTTGCTTCGCTCGGCGTATCCAGCTTGGAGGAATTGATCGGACGAACCGATTTGCTGGAAATCATCGAAGGCCAGACCGACAAGCAACGTCAACTGGATTTGAGTCCGATTCTTGCCGCTAGTGGTTTCGTTTCCGACGAGAGCCAGTATTGCACCGATGCGCAAAATCC
>CAZPCE010000125.1:0-1787 GCA_964584915.1 uncultured Arenimonas sp.
GAGGTAACGGTTAGGTGTTGTAGGTAACTATAACACTATATTTTTACCCGTCAACTAGTTTTTGACTTTTTCCAACCCAACTAAAGACCTATATAGAAAATTCGCTACCAAATAACGGACTAAGACTATGAAAATATTGAAAATATTAGCTCTGGCGAGCCTCGCTTTTGTGATGCCTCTACAGGCAAAAACAGCCCTCTTGGACCAGAATTTCCGTCCATTGGCAGGTAAAACCCCGATAAACCTGCAGAAAAAATATGGTGGGCAGGTGTTGTTAGTGGTGAATACCGCCAGTAAATGCGGCTTTACCCCGCAATACGATGGCCTGGAAGCCTTGCATAACAAGTTGAAAGGGCGCGGCTTTGCGGTTCTTGGCTTTCCATCGAATGATTTTCGAGGTCAGGAGCCTGGTAGCGAGAAAGAAATCAAGGATTTCTGTCGCCTGACCTATGGCGTGAAATTCCCGATGTTTGAAAAAGTAAGCGTGGTTGGCGATCAAGCGACGCCATTCTACAAACAACTTACTGCGACGACCGGTGTTGCGCCCGGTTGGAATTTTCACAAATACCTGATCGACAGAAACGGCAACGTGGTCGCTAATTTCGGTAGTCGCGTAAAGCCGGATGATCCGGCAATGCTGGGTCAGATTGAATTGTTGCTGACGCAACCAAAGCCGAAAAAATAAATCGGATACTTTCGTACAAGGGTGCGCCCATGGCGCACTCTATAGTCGCTTGATCACTGCATTGATCATGCTTCCCAGAACCGGAATGTGACGGAACAAGCCGTCCGTCGCATTCCAGTAATCTTGGTGATAGACCACGAGACCTGCCGAATTGAATCGCAGATGGCTCATGCCGACGGTCCAGGTATCCTGGTTTTTCTTGAAACGCTTGAATCGGATCATCATTTTCCAGCGGAAGTAATGATCTCCGTTTTGCGTGCGAGTTACTTCGACGACTTCCACGCGGCATGCTTGAACGGCTTCCGCACTCTCTTTCAGGTAATGCGCCAACTCTTTTATGCCATGGATGGTTTTGAGCGTGTCGTTGAAATAAATGTCGGGTGCATAGGTCTTGTCCAGCAAGGTATCGATGCGATCCGGCGCGAAGCTAGAAAAAAAGTGCTTGAAGTTCTCGATTGCCGCCGCTTCCGCAGCCGAGCCGGCAGGGGGAGTGTCGGGGTGCTGGATGCGGATGGCATCAAGTATTTTTAAGGTTTCCATAGCCCTAATAAATAACATGGTAGGTGAGTTGCCTGTGAAGCACACTCGCCGGACAGGGTATGGCAACCACGATGCGTGAAAGTTCCACCTGAACCCATGCATGGCCAGCATGAACCGCAATTTTGCAGTTTTATGCCGTGTTGGGCCGGAAAATGACTGCAAATCATTGCTGTCTGGCTCGCAGACCGCGACAATAGGTGTTCCAGCGCCAGACGGTGGCGCCTACCAACGGAGTTTTCCCCCAATGATTTTGAATGTTCGTAATACGCTCGCGCCTTTGGCTCTGGTCGCCGTGATTCTTGCTTCGACCGCCTGCAAAGGAAATGCTCCAGGCGCTGAAAAAGAAGAATCGAAAGAAGCCGCGAAAAAAGAAGAAAAACGCGAGCCGGTTATCAAAGGCATCGCTGGTCTGGATACGGAACGTAAACAATTCAGCTACATGATCGGCATGGATATCGGCAAGTCGATTTCTCCTGTCAAGGATGAAGTTGACATGGATACGCTGGTTGAAGCGCTCAAGACCGTCATGAAAGATGGCAAGCCTTTGCTGACCGACGAACAA
>CAZPCE010000125.1:1797-8392 GCA_964584915.1 uncultured Arenimonas sp.
AAGCAAGTGGGCCAGGCTTTCGGCGAACGCATGATGGCGAAGCAAGTGGCGGAACGTGAATTGGCCGTCAAGAAAAATCTTGAAGAAGGCGCCAAGTTCCTCGCCGAAAACAAAAAGAAACCAAACGTCAAAACCACCGCAAGCGGTTTGCAATATCAAATCCTGCGTCCGGGCAATGGTCCAAAACCAGGCGCGACCGATACCGTGTTGGCCGATTACGCCGGTACATTTCTCGATGGCAAGGAATTCGATAGTTCCTACAAACGCGGTCAACCGGCCGAGTTCGCTCTGAATGCCGTTATTCCGGGTTGGACCGAAGGCCTGCAGTTGATGAGCAAAGGCAGCAAGTTCAAGTTCTGGATTCCGGCCGATCTCGCATACGGTGCGGAAGGCCAGGGCGCCATGCCGCCAAACGCAACGCTTGTGTTTGAAGTCGAGTTGAAAGACGTGAAAACCGGTTCTGAAGCAGCAGCAATGCCAGAACAAGCACCTCAACACTAAGCAACATAAGTACGTATCCAGGCGGCAATGCCGCCTGGATAACGGGAGATAGCATGCGAGTTACAATTTTTGGTACGGGTTACGTTGGCTTGGTTACCGGCACTTGTCTGGCTGAAGTAGGCAACCACGTGATTTGTGTTGATGTGGATAAAGCCAAGGTAGATGGCTTGAACAAGGGCGTTATCCCGATATACGAGCCTGGCCTTGAGAGTCTCGTGCTTTCCAACCATGCCGCCAAACGAATCGAATTTACTACCGATGCCGCCAGTGGCATCGAGCATGGCGAAATTATCTTCATTGCCGTCGGCACGCCTCCGGATGAAGACGGCAGCGCCGATCTTCGACATGTGCTTGCCGTTGCCAACACCATTGGCACGCATTTGAACAAGGCCGCCGTTATCGTCAACAAATCCACGGTGCCGGTGGGAACCGCAGACAAAGTGAAAGCCGCGATTGCCGAACAACTGTTGCAACGCAAATCGGATGTCGGCTTTGAAGTGGTTTCAAATCCCGAATTTTTAAAAGAAGGCGATGCCGTCAAGGACTGCATGCGCCCGGATCGTATCGTGGTGGGTACCACGAGTACGAATGCACTCGAGCAAATGAAACGTCTGTACGCACCGTTCAATAGAAACCACGAACGCATCGTCGCGATGGATGTGCGCTCGGCCGAGCTGACCAAATACGCGGCGAACGCAATGCTGGCCACCAAGATCAGTTTCATGAACGAAATGGCGAATATTGCCGAACGCGTTGGCGCCGATATCGAAATGGTAAGGCATGGTATCGGTTCCGATCCGCGAATCGGGTATTCGTTTATCTATCCCGGCGCCGGTTATGGCGGTTCCTGTTTTCCGAAGGACGTACAGGCGCTTGAACGTACCGCCAAGCAATACGGCTATACCGCGCAGATTCTTGAATCGGTCGAAGCGGTGAATCAGCGGCAAAAATCGAAATTATTCGAATTGGTAGCGCGCCATTTCAACGGTGAACTTAAAGGTAAAACCTTTGCCGTGTGGGGTTTGGCATTCAAACCCAATACCGATGACATGCGGGAAGCCTCGAGCCGCACATTATTGTCCTTGTTGTGGGAAGCGGGAGCGAACGCGCAAGTGTTCGATCCGGAAGCCATGCACGAAACGCAAAGAATATTCGGCGAGCGCGATGATCTAGTCTATGCCGATTCCCCTGCAAGCGCGCTGGAAAACGCCGATGCCTTGATCGTGGTGACGGAATGGAAAACGTTCTGGAGTCCCGATTTCGGCAAAATCAAAAAAGCTCTCAAGACACCAGCCATTTTCGACGGCCGCAATATCTACGATCCGCTGGAAGTCGAAGCAGCGGGATTGGCCTATTACGGTATCGGCCGCGGCCGCACCATCAACAAACAGTGAGCCTCTGATGCCAGTGCCTGATACCAATCTGGAATTTCAATTCGACCGCAGGTTTGCCGATCTTGAAACTCGCGTGGCGTTCCAGGAGCAGGCCTTGAACGAAATGAGCGATGCACTGGCACAGTCGCGTTCCGAGGCGGCAAGAAACCAGGAGCTTTTGATGCGGGCGCTCGACGATCTGAAACAGCTGCGTACGCTGTTGTATTCCGATCCTTCCAATGAACCTCCGCCGCCGCATTATTAATCTGTTCATCCTGAGCAAATAAAAAATGAATCAGAGCATGCGTAACACCTGGTTGAGCAGGAATTGGAAATGGTTTGTGCCCTCGCTCTGCCTGGCGGGGTTGATCGTGATCGGAGGTTTCGTCGGGCTGGTTTTTTACGGTGTCACCAGCATGATGAAATCATCCGGTGCCTATCAAATGGCGGTGGAGAGGGCGAAAGGGAATCCTGATGTGGTGTCGGCATTGGGTGAACCGATCGTCGAGGGGTTTTTTACCAGCGGAAACATGAACGATAGCGGTAGCATGGGCCGGGCTGATTTGGCGATTCCCATTTCAGGTCCCAAAGGCGAAGCGACCATTTATTTGTCGGCCCACAAATCCGTCGGCAAATGGACTTTCAGCGACCTGGTTGTGGAGATCGGCAAAACGGAAGATCGCATTGATCTGTTGCAAGAAGAAAAAGAAACTCACGGGCAATAAGAAGAATATTTCAATCTATGAGCAATTCATTACGCGACCAGCTTTTGGGCCTCGGCTTCAAGACGGCACCCAAACCCGAAAAAAAAGCTGAGCATCAACGCCCTGCGAAGCCGTCCGGCAGGCCGGAGCAAAAACAGCAACATGCACCGCGTCCGGCTTCGCAACCGGCTCACAAGCCAAGGCAGCATTCGAAACCGGCGCTTGCGAAGACGCAGGAAGAAATGGATTTGGCAAAAGCCTATGCGCTCCGTTCCGAAACCGAGAAGCAAGAGCGTATTGCCGCAGAAAAACGTAAACAGGAAGATGCCCGGCAAAAACGGGAGCTCAAGCAAAAAGTGCACGAGCTTGTCAAAGACAAGGCGCAGAATGTCGAATCGGCCGAACATGTTCGTCACTTTGAATACAACGGAAAAATCCGACGCGTTTACGTAACGCCGGAACAGTTGGGCAGCTTGAACAAGGGCGAGCTCGGATTGGTGCAGTTGGATGGCCGCTATTTGATCGTGACCGTCGAAATTGCGGAGCAGGTCAGGTCGCTGTTGCCGAGTATCGTCGCGCTCTTGATCGACCCGAATGCGCCGGCAGCCGACGATCCCTACAGCGATCCGCTCTACCAGGTTCCAGACGATCTGGTTTGGTAATAATCTCGCTAACGCGCCAGCAAGCGCGTTTTGTCTACCAGTACTTTAGCTGCAAGTTTGAAGGCATCGAACTGGGCTTGGTAATCCATTTTATCCCGCCGTTGCAGTTTCCGTCCGGCCGGTGTCGAAAAATGCCAGGTTGAGCCATACGGATTCACTTCCAGGCAATATAATTTGCCGGTTTTACGATCACGAACAATATCCTGGCCCAACAAGGGAATGCCGGGAAACGCCTTGGTAGCCATCTGCCTGGCAAATTCGATCACTTCGTCGTCTTGCACCAATTCCGCATAGCCATGTCCGGCATTGGCGACCGGGTCGGGTAACTCATTGGCCATGTCACAGATGGTGCTACCGCCGTTCGTCGTTTTTCGTAAATACAGGGTTTCGCCAAACAGGGTGAGGGCGCGATAGTAGTTGGGGTTGTCGCCGGTTTCGATGAATTTCTGTACCAGATAATTCGCACTGTCCAAACTTATTTCTTCGTGGCGAACGTCTTCCGGCCTGGATAAGCGAACGCCACGACCTTCGCGGCCGTGGTCGGGCTTGATGATCACGACCTCGCCCCATTCGTTTTTATCGAATCGATCTTCCGCGTTGATTCTTTTCCAGGGGATTACATCGAAACCGGCATCCAGCATGCGAATGTATTGATCGGATTTTCCGAGGTTCTCGCCGTGCAGGCACAGGCCACGCATCGGCTTGAATTTTCTGGCTTCGTAAAAGGCAACATAGAGGCAGGGGTGGAATAGAAATCCCAGTTGCCGCCACCATAGCTGCCGACGTTTCACAATATCGACCCAGATGTCAGGCGCGAGTTGGCGAATATTTTCGGCGATGGTTGCAAAATCGCCTGGATCGCAAAGGCTTAACTCGGGTATGAGAATTAATCGCAGCGTTTTCATGCTTGCCCCGCGCAAGTGACCTACAAAATTTCCGTATTTGCCAGGTCGATTATCCGCTGGCCAACGGATTTCCGAGGCCCCTTCGGTTGTTCGCGTATCAAATGGTAGGCGGTATGCGGTTGTGGCGTCCTGAATAAATCATGCGGTGTGATGTTCTTGGTTTCCACATTCGGTTTCAAATCGAAATTGATGGCGTCGAAACAATGTTGCACCATCGCGGAACAATAGAGTGCGCCTTCCCTGGCCAGCAGGTTTTCTTTCGACCGCAAGCTGGTATTGCTCAAGGACATCAGTGTGCCAAGCAGTTCGGCCAACGAATAGGTGGACAGACCCGACAGCAGGTTCAAACCTTCGGTAAGCACTGCTTTGGTTTGTTCCGGTGTCAAGCCGAAATCAATCACCGCGAGGTTCGGATACTCCGCCTCGTCGTAGTATTTCGACATTCGATTTTCCTGCACACCGAGCCGAATCTGCTTGTGGCGGAAATCCAGATCCGACTCCAATACCCAAAACTCGCCGTCGCTGCGACGTTCGCTGAACAGGAAAGCATGCGACCACGGACTGCGGCGGCCATCGGCGGTGACTTGCCATTGCAGTTTGCGAATGGCCCGATTAATGAATTCGGTGCCACCGCATAAGCCGACGCGCGCAGAGCCGACGTGGGTTTCGAGAAACTCGCGGTTGCTGATTTCCGGTCCGATGACGATATGTTTCATAAAACTTCCTTGGCTTCCATTATCTCGCCAGTTCGCGGGTTTTCAGGACAAGAATATCAGCCACTTTGTCGAATGCATCGAATTGTTTTTCAAAATTGACGTTATTGGCAGATTGAATGGCCAATCCGGTCGGTGAAGAGAAATGCCAGGTGGAACCGTAGGGATTTACCTCGAGGCAATAAAGTCTGCCAGTCGCGATATCCCGGACGATGTCCTGGCCCAGCAGGGGGATGTCGCTAAAGGCGCTGTGCGCAATGTCTTTTGCGAATGCCATCACTTCCTCGTCGAGCACAAGCTCGGCGCGGCCGTGGGCGGCGGTGGCGACAGGATTATGCCCGCCGATTTCATCCGCGCGGTTGGGATCATTCAATGGGTTGCCGCACGCGGTATTGGTGCTTTTATGCAGATAAATCGTTTCACCGAAAAAAGTCAGGGCACGGTATGAAACCGGTTGCGGACCGGTATGAATGAACTTCTGGATTAAATGTGCGGAGCCGTCCGGGCAGTCTTTTTCGTAGCTGATACGGCCGGTCTTGCGGATTTTTACATCCTGTCCACGACGCCCCTCATCAGGCTTCACGATAACGTAAGGTCCCCAATCTGCAGGGTCGTAACGCTCACCGGACTTTATCAATCGCCAAGGCACGGTATGCAAGCCGTGTTTCTCCAACTCGAGGTATTGCCTTGATTTTTCCATCGCGATGCCGTGCAGTGATCGTCCGCGAAGCGGCTTGAATTGCCTGGCCTCGTAAAACGCGACATACAGGCTTGGACGTGTGGCAAAAAGAATTTGCCGGAATTGGACTGCCTGTCGCTTCACTACGTGCGGTACAACATCGTCGCATTTGCTTTTGATGATGTCGGCGATTTTTCGGAAATCGCCGAGTCCCGTCATGCGTTTTTCCGGAATCAGGATCAGGTTTAGTTTGCGTTCGGCCATGAGACTAGTTTATACGGATATGCGTAAACAGTGCTTCCTACATCAATCCGGATCGTAATCCAGGTTTGCCGCCAACCAGCGTTCTGCTTGCGCCAAGCTGACGCCTTTGCGTTTTGCGTAATCGGCTACCTGTTCGCGCGACAAACGCCCCACGACGAAATATTGCGAACCTGGATGCGAGAAGTAGTAACCCGATACCGATGAAGCAGGGTACATGGCATAGCTTTCTGTGAGTGACAGGCCGATATTCTTTTCAGCTTGCAGCAGCTCGAACAACTTGGCTTTTTCGCTATGTTCCGGACAGGCTGGATAACCCGGTGCGGGGCGGATGCCGCAATATTGTTCGCGAATCAAATCTTCATTGCTCAGGCTTTCGTCATGGGCATAGCCCCAGATTTCCTTCCGCACCTTGCGATGACACCATTCTGCACAGGCTTCTGCAAAACGGTCGGCAAGTGCCTTCAACATAATGGAGCTGTAGTCGTCATATTCGGCTTCGAATTTTTTGACGTGCGGTTCTATGCCGATGCCGGCGTTAACGGCAAAACCGCCGACATAATCGGCAACACCGGAGTCGACTGGAGCAACAAAATCGGCGAGACAAAAGTTGGCGCGATCTTCCGGCTTCTCGGCTTGCTGCCTCAGGAAGTGCAAGCTTCCAAGATCCTTTACTGCAACATCATCGCCGACACTTCCGGCGGACCAGATGCCGCAGACGGCTTTCGCCTGCAGCCAGCTCTCGGCGATGATTTTATCGAGCATGGCATTGGCGTCGCGAAATAATTCGCTTGCCT
>CAZPCE010000126.1:0-1221 GCA_964584915.1 uncultured Arenimonas sp.
TGCTTTGAGCTCACAAGCCCACGTAATCAAAACCAAAATGCCGAATCCGGCACCCGCCCCGGAAGAGATATTGAAACAAGTGCACGCTGCACTTGAAGAAATGAAAGCCAAGGACTCCATCGAAATCGACGTGCGCGGAAAAACGTCCATCGCCGATTTCCTCGTTGTCACCTCAGGCACATCTACCCGTCACGTGCAATCGATTGCCGACGAAGTGGTGCAGTTCGCGAAAAAATGCGGCGTGATGCCGCTCGGCGTCGAAGGCGAGCGCGAAGCCGAATGGGTGCTGGTCGATCTGGGCGATGTGATTGTCCACGTCATGCTGCCACGCGTCCGCGAATTCTATGCGCTCGAACGTTTGTGGACGGTTGGCGATCAACCGCCGGATGACGAACAGTAGGAGCGACGGAAGTCGCGATATTGGTTTCACTTGAATGAAAGCCAAACTCATCGCCGTCGGCGAACGCGCACCCAGCTGGGTTGCCGAGGGTTTCGCCGAATATCAAAAACGCCTGTCGCACGGCTTGCCGCTTGATCTGGTGGAAGTCGCGCCAGGTATTCGCGGCAAAGGCCGGGATGCCGTACGGGCCACTTTCGAGGAAGGCCAGCGCGTTATCGCGGCCTATCCGAAAAACGCCCACATCATCGCGCTGGATGGCCGTGGCAAATTGCATTCCTCCGAACAACTCGCACAACGCCTGGAATTCTGGCGCCAACAAGGACGCGATCTGGTTTTTTTGATCGGAGGACCGGAAGGCCATTCGCCAGAGGTGATGTCGTCCGCCAATGAAACCTGGTCGCTCGGCCCGCTGACTTTGCCGCACATGCTTGTGCGCCTGGTGTTGGCAGAGCAACTGTATCGGGCGCAAAGCCTGTTATCGAATCATCCTTACCAC
Organism: uncultured Arenimonas sp.; assembly: GCA_964584915.1. Taxonomy (GTDB): domain Bacteria; phylum Pseudomonadota; class Gammaproteobacteria; order Xanthomonadales; family Xanthomonadaceae; genus Arenimonas. The sequence goes on from CAZPCE010000126.1 coordinate 897, forward strand.
CGGGCGTAAGCAGGATCAGGTTCCGATCCGGAATATTCCCGGGTCGATGAGACGTGACCCGGGCTACCATTAACCCCGATTTCAGGTTTCATGCGTTGCATAACGTGAATTCCACACTGGGGTGAGCTATGTTGATCAGAACTTTATCTTTCGCTTTTTTGATGACGGCATTTTCCTGCTCGTCATATGCAGGCTCTACCGTGCCTGCCCAGAAAAAAACCATGAAAGCCTTTGCGAGCGAGCAGGCATTTTTGGCCTATATGAAAAAATTCAAGACGGAGCAAAGACGTTTGATGGAGTCGAATCCGCCGGCTCCGCCTTCACC
>CAZPCE010000126.1:1321-8372 GCA_964584915.1 uncultured Arenimonas sp.
TCAAGACGGAGCAAAGACGTTTGATGGAGTCGAATCCGCCGGCTCCGCCTTCACCATCTCCGGTAATGGCGGATGCAGCGGCACCCGCACCGGCGTCGGTAGTCTCAAAGGTTCAAGTCACCGGATCACGCGTAAAAAGCGAAAAGAATAAAGACGATGGCATTACCAATGTGCAAACCCAGGGTGTTGATGAAGGCGATATCGTCAAGAAACGCGGCGACTATCTGATCATCCTTCGCCGCGGCCGCCTGTTTACCGTCAAGGCGACTGAAAATAGTTTGCAGCCGGTATCGATGAGCAACGCCTATGCACCTGATGTCAATCCGGGCGGCACCTGGTACGACGAAATGCTGATTAGCGAAAATACCGTCGTTGTCATCGGTTACAGCTATGAGCGGGGCGGCACCGAGGTAGGCTTGTTCAATCTGAACGATCATGGCGTGCTGAAATACCAGGCGACTTATCACCTCAGGAGCAACGATTATTATTCGTCCAGAAATTACGCCAGCCGCCTGATCGGCAACAAGCTGATTTTCTACACGCCGATGTACTTTAACAGTTACGGAAATCTCGACGATTCCATGCCGGCCATGCGCGCCTGGCATAAAGGCGCCGACAAAAAAGAGTTCAAGCGCATCCTGCCGGCAACGCGGATTTATCGTACCGACCAGGAACTGGACATGTACGATATGAGCCTGCACACGGTTAGCGTTTGCGATCTGTCGCGCATTGCGATGAGTTGCCGTTCCACTGCCGTGCTGGGCCCGAGCGGCCGCGTGTTTTACGTGTCGGAAGATTCCGTTTATGTCTGGACATCGCCATGGCGCGGTGCGGGCAAGCGAGCCAACCAATCTTCGGTATTCAGGATGCCGCTGGATGGCTCGGCGCCGAGCGCATTGAAAGCCAGCGGCAGTCCGGTCGACCAACTTTCCTTCCTGCAACGCGATGGTTATCTGAATGTATTGGTGAGTGCGGATGCCGCCGGCGATGCAATGTGGCGCGCCGAGGGCAAGGCGGGTGATCTCGCGATGCTTCGCATCAACTTGAACGATTTCGGCGACGGCACTGGCGCGACGAAATTCCGCCATTACAAGCCTTTGCCGAGCCTGGGTAATTCCTGGGGTTTGCAAAACCGCTTCGTCGGCGATTGGTTTCTCTATGGTTCTGCCTACGGCAGTACAAGCGAGAAAGCCTATGCGGTCCGCTATGCCCGGCCCGATAAAGCGCAATCGCTGAAACTTTCGCACGACGTGCAGCGCATTGAAGTGATGGGCAGCGATGCGATCATTGTCGGCAATCAAAATAGGGATTTGAAATTCACTTCAATCAAGCTCGCACAAGCGGCAGTGCCCGTATCGACGTATACCCAAACCGGGGCCGTTCAGGGCGAAAGCCGCAGCCATGGTTTTTTCTATCGCCCTGCCGATGCTGAGCAAGGTGTGGTGGGTTTGCCGGTGTTGAGCCAGGACGGTGCCGCGGTGATGTTCCTGAAAAACAAAAGCCTGAAATTGAGCTCGCTCGGCAAACTGGACTCCAGGGCGAGCAGCAGTATCGATGATGCCTGCAAAGCCAGCTGCGTCGATTGGTACGGCAATGCGAGACCGATATTCATTGGCGACCGTGCGTATGCACTGATGGGCTATGAGTTGGTCGAAGGGCGCTTTATCAATGGTGCCGTGAAGGAAAAAAGGCGACTGGATTTTGCACCGAATAATGCCGTACTGATATCAAAATGATTGCGTAGGTCGGGCCGGGGCCCGACCTACGATTATTTTTTCTCTGACCGCGCCGGTTGTCTGGTCGGTAGGGAACTTTCGCAAGCCGACAGGCTGCAAATCAATTTGCGCAAGCGCGGGTTGGCCTGTGTCAGGTAATGGAAAATCACGTTCTGTTCGACCGTTCCCCGAACCGCATGTGCACCCGGGCCGCGGGCCCAGATTCCGACATCATCGCCGCCATGGGTTTCGCTGCCCAGGGGTATTGCCGCTTCCTGCATGAAATCGTGATCTTCGGTATTGATGTCGCGCAAATCCGGCCGACCGCTGGCTGTTTGCACACCGGAAACCTGATGCGGATATTTCTTTATGCCCTCGGGTTGCTGGTCGCTGGCACCGGTATAACCCGGGCCATTGGCATAGCCCAGGGTCGTGTATGGCATGCCGGCAGCATCCAGCGCATAGCCATTGATCGGGCCTTCGCCGCTCGCACCCACGACTTTACCGAGAATCGGATTGCCACGTGCCGGATAACCGGCAAATGTCATCGTGTGCGAATGATCGGCGGTAACGATGATCAGGGTATCTTTATCCGATGTCATTTCCATTGCGGTGCGAACCGCGTCCGAGAAAGCCACGGTTTCTGTTAGCGCACGAAACGCATTGCCCGAGTGATGGGCATGGTCGATACGGCCACCTTCGACCATCAGGAAAAATCCGTTCGGATTTTTTTTCAGTACGGTAATCGCTGTCCGCGTCATTTCCGCAAGACTGGGTTCGCCGGCGCGGTCTTTGCCGCGTTCGGATTCGAAATTCATATGGCCCGGTTCAAACAGGCCAAGCAGGTGTTTTGTTTTTTTGAGATCCAGCGCTTCAAGCTGTGCTTTGTCCCAGACATACTGGTTCCCGGGTGTTTTTTTCTGCCATTCCGCGATTAAATTTCGGCCATCCAGCCGCGCGCCGAAAAATTCGGTGTATTCCGGGTCATCGGCACCCGCAGCAAGAAAATGCTGCCGGCCGCCACCAAGCGCCACTTCAATCCCGTCGCCCAGATTGAAATCAACGAATTGTTGCGCAATATCGCGACAGCCGGCGGCCTTGTCTTCCGCTGACAACTCGGTGTCATTTTCCCATACGCGTTCGGGCACGTGCGCATAGGTTGCGCCTGGCGTGGCATGTGTGATCGAAGTGGTGGTCACAACGCCGGTCGAAAGACCGGCAATTTCAGCCAATTCGACAGCCGTCATCAATCCGGCAGTTTTGCTTTGTCCGCAATTACCTCGGTTGCTGGTTTGGTCAATGCTCAGCATCCCCATGCGGGTTTTCACGCCGGTGATCATGGCGGTCATGGTTCCGGCTGAATCGGGTGTTTGGCTGTCGGTGTTATAGGTCTTGGAAAGGCCTGTATAAGGCATGGTTTCGAAACTCAGCTGGTTTTCTTCGCCACTACTATCCTTTAACTGCGCTTCGTAAATTCTCGAGGCCGCCACCGTGGGCAGGCTCATGCCGTCGCCGACAAACAGGATGATGTTTTTCGCTTTGGCCTTGGCGGAACCATGCTTGATTGCCGTATTTGCGCCTTGCGCAAACCACTTGGCGGGGCTTTCGTCAGGAACTTGAAATACTTTTTGAGGTCTAGCCTGCGTGTTGTCGTCAGCCACTGCCGACGATTGGCTCAAAACGCCTGCAATACAGACGCTGAGGGCGGCCGTTATCATCATCAATCGCATAGTGCTCTCCTAATGTCGCCATTATCGCTTATTCCATCTGCCATCTGGCGACATTTTGGCCACACCCTGCCGGTTTGCCGCAGATGCGGCTATCCTTAGCAGATGCTCTATCTAGCCTCGCAATCTCCCCGCCGCCGTGAACTGCTTGATCAAATCGGCATCGCTTTCGGCGTATTGGACGTCAATGTGCCCGAGCAGCGTTTGCCCGGCGAGCCACCGGCGGATTACGTCAGCCGGGTTGCCCGTGAAAAGGCAGGAGCGGGGCTGTTGCAAGTCATGTCCAATGGCAGTGCAGTCGTATTGGGTGCCGATACCGAAGTTGTCATGGATGACGTGGTATACGGCAAACCCGCCGATGCCAAGGATGCCGCGCGAATGTTGCGCGAACTATCGGGGAAAACGCATCGCGTGATTTCCGCAGTGTGGTTGATGAACGCCGGTTACGAGCAACACGTCGTCAGCGAATCGCTGGTGCGATTCAAGCAATTGGACGATCTGGAAATCCTGCGCTACATCACTTCGGAAGAATGGTTTGGCAAAGCCGGCGCTTACGCCATACAAGGCAGGGCTGCCAGCTTCATCGAGCATCTGGATGGCAGCCATTCCTGCGTGATGGGGTTGCCCCTGTTTGAAACTTCGCAATTACTTAAAAAATTCGGAATCAACGTATGAGCGAAGAAATACTGATCAACGTCACGCCGCGGGAAACCCGCGTCGCCGTGGTCGAAAACGGCATGTTGCAAGAGTTGCATATCGAACGCACATCGAAACGCGGCGTCGTCGGGAATATCTACAAGGGTCGCGTACAACGTGTCATGCCTGGCATGCAGGCGGCATTCGTGGACATCGGTCTGGAACGCGCGGCGTTTTTGCATGCGTCCGACATCATGCGTTTGCCGCAGGTGTCGCCGGAAGAAAGCGAAGAACCGGCAGCGCCGGCGACTCCGGTTCCGCCACCCTTGATTACCTCGCTCGTGCACGAAGGCCAGGACATCATCGTGCAGGTCCTCAAAGATCCGATCGGCAGCAAAGGCGCGCGACTGACCACGCAAATCAGCATTCCGTCGCGTTTTCTCGTGCTGCTGCCATATTCGAAGGTGATCGGCGTCTCCGCGCGCATCGAAGACGAAGCGGAACGCATCCGTTTGAAAACGCTGATGGGCGAACTGGTCAACGGTTCCGGCCTCGGCTATATCGTGCGCACGAATGCCGATAGTCAGGCCTCGGAGTCGCTTGCGGAAGACGTGGATTATCTGCGCCGTGCCTGGAAGATCATCCAGGATTCCAGCACCGGCAGCGTGGTGGGCCAGCGCATTTACGAAGATTTGTCGTTGCCGTTGCGCGCCGTGCGCGACCTGATGCGCAAGGATGTCGACAAGGTGCGCGTGGATTCCCGCGAAACCTACGAGCGTCTGGTCAAATTCGTCCAGCAATTCATGCCCGATTGGGTCGAACGGGTGGAACATTACGCCGGGGAAAGACCGATTTTCGATTTGTATGGAGTGGAAGATGAAATTCAGCGCGCCATGCAAAAAGAAGTGCCGCTTAAATCCGGTGGTTATCTGGTGATAGACCAGACCGAAGCCATGACCACGATCGACGTCAATACCGGTTCTTTCCTCGGTCAGCGCAATCTGGAAGAAACCGTCTATCGCACAAATCTGGAAGCGGCGCAATCGGTTGCGCGTCAATTACGGTTACGGAATCTCGGCGGCATCATCATCATCGATTTCATCGACATGACCGATGACGAACACAAGCGCCAGGTATTGCGCACGCTGGAAAAAGGTCTGGTGCGTGATCATGCAAAAACCACCGTCTATGAGTTCTCGCCATTGGGTTTGGTCGAGATGACACGCAAGCGCACCACGGAAAGCCTGGAACGCCAGTTATGCGAACCCTGCCATGAGTGCGGCGGGCGCGGCAGCCTGAAAACGGCGGAAACCATCATCTATGAAATTTTCCGCGAGATTACGCGGGCCGTGCGTCAATTCGAGGCGTCGCAGTTGCTGGTGATTGCTTCGCCGATTGTCGTGACGAAAATCACCGATGAAGAATCGGCCGCCGTTGCCGAACTGGAAGAATTCCTCGGCAAGAGCATCCGCTTCCAGTCCGATGATCAGTATTCGCAGGAACAATTCGACGTGGTACTGCTGTAAATCATGGTAACTGCGATGAAACGCCGGTTTCGCCATGCACGCCGCATCGTCGGTTACAGCTTTCTGGTGTTGTTGATTTTGCTGGCGGTGTTGGTCGGCCTGTTGAATCAGGCGCTGCCCTGGGTGGAAAAACATCCCGAGCAAATCAAGGAATGGTTGACGCAACGGATTGGCGAGCCGGTCAGTTTTTCCAAGGCAACGGGGCAATGGACGCGACGTGGCCCGGTGTTCACGCTGGAAGATTTGCATGTCGGCGAAGGCGACCAGACATTGAAGGTAGGTCATGCCAATCTGTTGATTGCGATCTATTCCGGTTTGTTGCCGGGCGAACCGTTGACGGAATTGAAGATCAATCAATTGTCGCTGCAATTGGTGCAAACCGATGATTTGCGTTGGGCATTGAAAGGATTGCCCGGTCAGGCCGATCCGAATATTGATCCACTGGAAAAACTGGAAGGCTTCGGCGAATTGCAAATCGAGAAAGCCGCGCTGGGCATTCGTGCGCCTCGCTACCAGTTGAATGTCGATATTCCGCGCGTCGATCTGCGTTTGCGCGTTTCCAGCAAGCGCATCAACGTCGGCGTTTCTGCCTGGGCCTCAACCGGAAGCGCGCCGCTAAGCGCGGTGCTGGATTTGTCACGCAGCCAATACGACGGCACCATCTGGGTCGGCGGAAACAACCTGAGCATGAAGGATTGGTCGCCCCTGTTGAAAGCGACCGGCATTACCCTCAAAAGCGGTGAGGGCGAGGCAAATGCCTGGGCGAATTTGAAGAACCAGCGCATCACCAGTTTGCAGACCCAGGCCGATCTCAAGAACATACAGATCGTTTCCAGCCAGTTGATAACGCTGGACAAGGCCAATGCCATTTCACCCGATGCGAAATTCGATCGTCTCGAAGTCAGCGCGAAATGGATCGAACAAAACGGCGGCTGGCAATTTACCGCCCCGGTCCTGCGTTTTCACCGCGACAAGAAAATTGCGTCGCTGGACGGACTGCTTATCGCAGGCGGCAAGAACATTATCCTGCGTGCTCCGCAAATTGATTTGCAACCCGCATTCACGCTGCTGTCGCTGACCGACCAATTGCCGGAAGGATTGCGCCAGTGGTTGGTGCAGGCTTCGCCGACGGCGCGGCTGAGTGATGTCGATTTGCAGGGTTCGCGCGAGGGGCCGTGGAAAGGTTCGGTTGTCATCCGCGATCTGGATATCGAACCGGCCGGTAATCGTCCCGGTTTGCACGGCTTGAATGGCCGACTGCAAATGGACGGACAAGGCGGCGTATTCGAACTGGAAAGCAAACCGGTCAAATTCTTGTGGCCGGTCGGGTTTCGACAAAGTCTGGATTTGACGCTAACCGGAAGCCTGGCTTTCTGGCGCGATGGTGAAACTTGGACCGTCGGTACCAGCGCCTTGCAAATCAGCGGCCCGGATATCGGCGTGAAAA
>CAZPCE010000127.1:0-8274 GCA_964584915.1 uncultured Arenimonas sp.
TTCGATCGGCTTTTGCGAGCCGCTGATTTCCTGCAGTTCGCCACTGCTGCCGAAATTGCTGAACAGCACGCCACTGATTGGCCTATTCATGGCTTTCGCCATCAATTGCGTCAGCATCGTACCGGCCGCACCGACCACCATACCGGCAATGATCAGCGCTTCGATGCCGAGCACATAGCCTTCAAACGCAACCGCCAAACCGGTAAGCGCGTTATAAAGTGAAATCACGACCGGCATGTCCGCGCCGCCAATGGGCAAGGTCATCAACACGCCGAACACCAGGGCGGCCACGAAGAAACCGATGATTACCGGTTGCTGCAAAGTGAATACGACAAAAATCCCGAGCAATATCGAGGCCAGGAATACCAGGCCGTTAAACCATTGCTGACCGGGAAAAGTAAAACGCCTGTCCATCCGGCCATCGAGTTTTGCCCAGGCGATGATCGAACCGGTCAGCGAGATAGAGCCGATCAAGCCACCCACGACCGCCAACACCAGTGTGGTTTGCGAAGGCATTTCGGCCGTCTTGCCGGAAAACTTCATCAACTCGATGAAACCGATCGCGGCTGCAGAGCCGCCGCCGAGTCCGTTATACAACGCGACCATTTGCGGCATGTCGGTCATGGCGACTTTTTTACCGGAAATCCAGGCCACCGCAGTGCCAAGCGCCACCGCCACCAAAATCAGCGCGAGATTATGCAGTCCCGGCGTGAGAAACGTTGCGAGTGTGGCAAGCAGCATGCCGACGCCCGCCCATTGGATACCGCTGCGCGCGGTAACGGGCGATGCCATGCGCTTGATGCCGAGAATGAACAATAGTGCAGCGCCGAGATAGCAGGCCTTTACGAGAACCGGCAAGAAGGATTCCATCATTTACCTCCTTCTTTTTTGCTGGACTTGAACATCTCCAGCATGCGCTCGGTCACGACATAGCCGCCCGCCGCATTGCCCGCTCCCATCAAAACGGCGATAAAGCCAATCACTTTTTCAAATGTCGTATCGGCATGTCCCAGCACGACCATCGCACCGACCAACACGATGCCATGGACAAAGTTCGAGCCCGACATCAGCGGCGTATGCAAAATAACCGGCACGCGGCCGATAATTTCATAACCGGTAAATGCGGCCAGCATGAAAACGTAAAGCGCTAGAAAACCATCCATTTGATGCAACTCCCCGTTGTGTCTGCCTAATCATAACCGCTAGCTGAATAATCTGGGCAATAGGTCAACGAATTCCAGGGCGGGGCGTTTTTATCGTTGCCCCCAACGAAAGGAACCGGCACTATGAAATCCATGTTTTGGCTCTCGATTCCGCTTTTACTCTGCGCTGGCCTGTCCCAGGCCGCCGACCGTGGCGACCGGATGGAACGCCGCTGGGATCATCGCGGCGACGTGATTGACGCCCGCCTCGATGCCCGTGCGGCACATCAGGATGCACTGGGTCACGAACACCGCGCAAACAAGCTTGATCGCCGTGGTGATCGCATCGATGCAAAGTACGACCGCATTGGCCAACGCCGCGAGAACCGTTTTGACCGCCGCCATCACCACTAGGATGGTATTCGAGCAAAACGGCTCGAACGAAATCGCCGCCGATGACGCGGCGATTCGTTTACCCGCCACGCTGGACGAATTTCTGGCGGGCGTGGAGCGCCGCGCATTCCGCATGGCCGAGCTCGCGCTGGGCCATCGCGAAGATGCGATGGATGTCGTGCAGGAGACGATGATCAAGCTTCTGCAATATCGCGACAAGCCGGCAGCCGAATGGTCGCCGCTGTTCTGGAGCATCCTGCGTCGCCAGCTGACCGACAAGCATCGTCGCAATGCCGTTAAAAAACGCGTGATGCAATTTTTCGGCAAATCCGATCCGCAAGACGAAGATCCGATCGAAGCATTACCCGACCATAACGAAGACCCGCTTCGCCGTTTGACCGACGACAATTCATGGCAAGCTCTTGGCAAAGCCATACGCTCGCTGCCCGCGCGCCAGCGAGAATGTTTTTTGTTGCGCGAGCTGCAGGGCTTGAGCGTGCTGGAAACGGCAGCCGCCATGGGCTGTTCCGACGGTTCGGTCAAAACTCACTTATCGCGGGCGATGAGTGCACTTAGAATTCACCTGGAGGACTGGCAATGAACAGTCAGGACACAATCAGCAACAAATCCCGCGCCGTGTTTGAACATTCGGTCGCCACCCTCGATGTCGCGACGGCCAACCGTCTTCGCCTGATGCGTCGCGACACCCTGTCGCAAAACGCACCGGGACGATTCAAGGCTTTTTTGATGCCGATCTCGGCCACGCTTGCCATTGCACTGGGTGTTGCGATCTTTTTGCCACAATTCCAGGCCGGCAAAACCATTACCGAGCAGGACACGGTGTATATTTCCGCCGAAGACGATGCCGATGCCGACATGCTGGCATGGCTGGCAGACGCACCGGTCCAGGTTTCATCCCATCTCCAAGGTAGCTTGTAATGTTACGCATCGCATTTTTCGCCCTATGCCTGTTCGCCAGTTCCGCGTTTGCGCAGCAAACCGCGGTGCCGCAAGGCGTGAGCGTGCCGAGCTGGAAGCAATTGACTGCGGCGCAACAAAAAGACCTGCAGAATTTTTCGCAGCGCTGGGATTCAATGCCGGCCTCGCGCCGCGTGCAAATTCTCGAGCGCTACGACCGATGGAAAAGCCTGCCGCCGAAAAAACGCGAAGCCCTCCGCGAAGGCGTACAAAACTTCCAGGAAATGACGCCGAAGCAACGCCAGAACATGCGTGAAAGCATGCGTTATATCCGTACGCTGCCACCAGAAGAACAAAAGCGCCTGCGTCGTTTATGGGCTTCGCTCACCCCGCAACAGCGAACCCAATGGCTGGAAGATGGCGGCCCCGGCATTGCGCCGGAACCGAAGCAGTAATTTCGCAGGCGGGCCTAGGCCCGGACGCTTTTGACAGATTCCGATGCTGCTTGTGTCGGGCCAGGGCCCGACTTAAGACGTTTTATTGACGCCATCATGCGTCAGGCACGTCTTCGCGATCAGCTCGTCATCCCAATCAAGCTTGAATGCGCCTTCCTTGTCGATCATCAACGACAGGAAGTTGAACACGTTGCGTGCATACATTTCACTGGCATGCATTGCGCCTTGGCTTGCGAGATTCAATGGCCCGGAAATCAACACACCGTTGGTCTCATAATTTTCGCCCGGCCTGGTCAGTTCGCAATTCCCGCCGGTTTCCGCTGCCAGATCGACTATCACGCTGCCGGGTTTCAAATTCGTCACCATCGCGGCCGTAATGATCTTCGGCGCAGGACGGCCCGGGATGGCGGCGGTAGTAACAATCACGTCCACGTTTTTCAGATGCTCTCCCAGTCGACGCTGCTGTTCCGCACGCTCTTCGTCAGTCAATGCGCGTGCATAACCGCCTTCGCCAGCAGCCGAAACACCGAGATCAAGAAATTTTCCGCCCAGCGATTCTATTTGCTCGCGGGTTTCCGGACGTACGTCGAAGCCTTCGACCTGCGCACCCAGACGACGCGCGGTTGCAATCGCCTGCAAGCCGGCAACGCCCGCACCAATGATCAATACCTTCGAAGGGCGGATGGTGCCTGCAGCAGTCGTCAACATCGGGAAGAAGCGAGGAGCCAATTGCGCCGCCATCAACACGGCCTTGTAGCCGGCCATGCCGGCCTGCGACGACAACACGTCCATCGCCTGTGCACGCGTCGTACGTGGCAATTTTTCCAGTGGGAACGCACTGGTTTTTTTATCGATGAACGTCTGCACGCGAGCGGCATCGGCATGCGGTGCCAACAAACCCATCATGACGGCGCCTGATTTCAATTTCGCAAGATCGGTATTTGACGGCGCCTGGACGCAAACCAGAATATCGGCAGTCGCCAGAATTTCATCGCGCTTATCGGAAATTTCCGCACCGACATAACTTTCATCGGTGAAATGTGCGTTCAATCCGGCGCCGCGTTCGATCAGGATGCGGGTTTTCAAAGCGAGCAGTTTTTTGCAGGTTTCCGGCGACAGCGCGGCGCGGCGTTCGCCGCTGGCAGTTTCTTTGACAAAAGCGATTGTGACCGACATGCGCATTTTTCCCCGGACTATGCCCCGCTCGTTGGCGGGGCGACTGGGTGATGCTACCGGATTTAGCGCTTATCCTTCAATAAATCGCAAGGATTGCCGGGGCGAGGCTTAGTTCGCTTCGGTCTTGAGGCGACCCATGACGCTTTGCATGGCTTGATCAAACAGGTTTTCCTGTTCGCGAACAACTAGCTTGCCTTGTTTTTTCATCGCAGCCAGCTCTTCAAGTGATGCAACCAGCACGCGAACACCTCGGCGATTGACGAACATGAGACGAGATGAAATCGGGCTTATCCATGACAATTTTGCAGGATGCAGCTTGTCGTCATCGGCGGCCAGTTGGACCCACATGCCGACCGCGAGATTTCGCAGCACTGGAATGTCTTCGACGTGGTAGTCGAGGGTATCCTTGTTCGAAACAACCGTAAGCAAGGGTTTGTGTTCATCAACGGCAGGCGTGGCGGCAATTTGCACCGTGGCAGGTTGTTGCACCATGGATTCCATGCTCACCTGCAAACCGCGAATGGTTTGCTGGGCCGATTCGCCTGTAATGCCGGAACTCGCCAGGACGGTTTCGAGCGGCTCGCGCATATTGATCATCGAAGGCGCGATGGCCCTGCGATTCGGATGGTTCGCATTCGGCAGCAGCTCGAGCAAGGCATCGGCAACACCGAGTGCCGAATTCCAAGGCTGGCTGTCAGGACCTTCGCGCAGGGCAATCATCGACAAGTGATGCGCCCAGCAGCGACTGAAGAAATCGTCAATTGCCGGCGGCAAATTCAAACAGGCGACCCGTTTGGATAATTCTGCCGATGCCAAAGTACGCGCCTGTTCCCGACGTTCCTGGCCGCGCTGCGCTTCGGTTGCGCGGCGTTCCGCCAACTCCATCCGGCGACGGTGCTGATCGAGGAAACTGCGAAGCTCCTGCTCCAACGTTTCGAAAATCGCCATGTCTTCGTTGAATTCGGCAACCAGCGTGTCAACCGTGTTTTCGGCTTTCTGCAACAACTCGCGTTCTTGCGGACCTTCGCCCTTGTTTCCTTCGACTGCTTCGGCGAGTGAATTCAACAACCGGCGGGCAGGATGGCCTTTGTTCATGAACATGCGGCGATCGATCACGGCGGCTTTCACATAAGGCACCACGAGGCGCGACATCAGGCCGCGAGCCAATTGCTCGAAATCGCGTTCGTCGAACAAAACATCGAAAAGCATGCCTACCAGATCAACGGCATCTTCATCATCCTGGCTCAGGCGAATCTGGTCTGACTGCAAACCGATGTTTTTCGCGCTTCGCAGCATTTCCTTCTTCAGGTCATGCGCGAGCGATACTTTGGGATCCATCATGGCGGCTTGAACCGCTTGTGGAACTTGTCTTTGCAACAAGGAAAGTACCGATACCATTTCCTCCATCGCCATCGGGCGTTCATTGGAATTCGTACCGGCACCTGAAAAACCTTGAGGTGCGGAAAAGCCTGCGCCCGAATGCATCGTCGCATTTCCATTTCCATTGCCGTGCCCGGATCCGCCACCTGCTCCGCCCGAACCCATTTGCGGGCGGAAGGCATGCAGCATGTTGCATAACGCATCGAACATTTGCTTGTCGTCTGAACTACCCTGAGCCACACGTTGCGCGGCCGGTGCCGGCGCAGGCTCCGGTGCAGCATCAACGGGGCGCGGGTTACCGAGATCGGAACGGATGCCGGCGGCCGACATGCGGGCGTTCAATTCCGTCAGCAAACTGCCGAGGCTTTGCACCAACTCGCGTTCGAAATACTTGTAGAGAACCACGCGAACGCTAGGCGGCAATTGCACATCGCGTTGTGCGACGTAAATCGAGTTGGCGAGATTCGCCGCGCTCAATGGATTCAGAGTTGGTTCCAGCTGCTGCACGCCGACAATCGCCGCAAAGCGCTGGGCAATCACGTTCAATGCAGGGCCATGCGCATTTACCACGGCTTCCACCACGAATTCGGAAGCCAACTGCACTTCGAGTTCGTCATCGGCCACCAGGCTCATCACGCGACCGAGATTCGATTCCTGCTGTACACCGCGCCGCATCGATTCAAAACCGGAATCGAAATGGCGCTTGAAACCATTCTCGAGCGGCGTGCGGGCCATACGCAATTTACGCATCGAATCCATGTGCGGCGAACCGATCAGGACTTCTTCTTTCTGCGCCAGGTCGAACAACCAATCGTCCGCCTTACCCAACACGCGGCCAAGAACCATCGTCAAATGACTGATAGTATGCTTGCGCAGTGTATTGAACAGCTCCGGATCGTTTTGATACGACCGTTGACCTGTTACGTGGAATTCGTTCTGGCTCATAAATACTCTTGGGGAAACTCTTGGGGGGATAGAGTTGTCGGCATACGTAAAGTATGCCGTTGAACGAATATAATCTGTGAACAGGCTCTCACTTTTTCGCAGTTTCCTATTGAATGTTAATATTTGTTACATGAATCTCATAAAAATGCTCGATCAGCGCCGTTCTACGCCATCACGTACACTTCACGGGCCAGGTCCGAATGCCGATGAAGTACGGCGAATGCTCACATCTGCGCTAAGAGTGCCTGACCACGGCAAACTTGCGCCATGGCGTTTCCTGAGAATCCAGGGCGATACCCGACTTGCTTTGGGTGATTTACTGGCAAAACGCACGCTTGAGCTTGATGCAAATGCTCCCGACTCCGTGATCGAAAAAGACCGCGCCCGTTTTTCATTTGCACCACTCATCATCACGGTGATTGCACGATTGACGCCAAACCACAAAGTCCCCGAACAGGAACAAATTTTGTCGGGCGGCGCGGTGTGTTTTGCATTGCTGCAAGCAGCGCAGGGATTGGGCTATGGCGCGCAATGGCTCACGGGTTGGGCAGCCTATGATCCGGCGATCACGAAAAAACTGGGCGTCGAAGAAAACGAGTGCATCCTCGGTTTCATCCATATCGGCAATGTCGATGAAATGGCACCGGAACGCGTTCGGCCGAAACTGGAAGATTTACTGAGCGATTTGAGTCTGTGAGTTCCTCGACGACCTATTTGATTGACTCGAGTCTCTATATTTTTCGGGCCTGGCATTCAATGCCTCCCGAGTTTGACGACATCGATGGACAACCTGTGAATGCCGTGCATGGCTTCACGCGTTTCGTGTTGGATTTCGTCGAAAAAGTGAAACCGCAGCGATGCGCTTTTGCGTTCGATGCGTCGCTGGAAAGCAATTACCGGAACGAGCTGTATCCAGCCTACAAGGCCAATCGCGATCCAGCACCGGAAGAACTGAAACGGCAATTCGCCTACTGCCAGGAGGTCTGCACCGCGCTTGGCTTTCCGGTGCTGGTGAATGGCCGTTACGAAGCCGATGATTTGATCGGCACCGCTGCGAGACTTTGCCGCGAAGCGGGACAAAACATCACGATCATTTCGGCAGACAAGGATTTGTCTCAGCTGCTAGATACCGGCGATTCGCAATGGGATTTCACGCGCAATGACCGCTGGCATTGCGAAGGCGTAAAAGCACGTTATGGCGTGCACGCTCATCAAATTGCCGATTTCCTGGGGCTTACCGGCGATGCGGTTGACAACATACCGGGCGTGCCAGGTATCGGCCCAAAAACCGCGGCCACTTTACTCGGGCATTTCGGCAGTCTTGATGCGTTGCTGGAACGCGTTGCGGAAATTCCATACCTCCGGATCCGCGGCAGCGGCCAGCACGCCGAGCGCCTGAAAGAACATCGCGAAATCGCGCTCTTGTCGAGGCAACTTGCCACCGTCATTTGCAATGTGCCGTTACCCGATGATTTTGCATTGGCAGCACGTAGAAACGTTCAACGCGACCTGCTGATTCCACTATGCGAAAGATTGCGCTTCGGGCCAATGACGCGTCGTCGCCTGCTGGAATTGCCGTTACAATAACGCCATGAATACGACCGAAACACTTTACGAAGGCCATTATCTGCGGTTGAAAAAACGCGATAACTGGGAATACGCCGAACGCACCAATGCGGGCTCCGCCGTGATCATCATTGCGGTAACGCCGGATGAAAAACTCTTGTTCGTCGAACAATTCCGGATTCCGATGAATGCCAATACCATCGAAATGCCGGCAGGCCTCGTAGGAGATCTCGACGCAAACGATACGATTGAAATCGCCGCGAAACGCGAACTGCTCGAAGAAACGGGCTGGCAGGCAG
>CAZPCE010000128.1:0-3425 GCA_964584915.1 uncultured Arenimonas sp.
GATCCCGTAAATGCGGAAAATCGCGCGCAATGCAAAACCCTGCAAGTTGTTTCAGCAACTGGATGTCGCCGCGCGAAGCCGGCAACTCGAAATTTCCGAACCGGATGAAGCTCGGCGATACCCGGCAAACGATGGCGCCCGGTTCGGGCTTCGCATCGCCGCTGTAGAACATGTCGCGAACGACATCTTCGCCACTCGTGATCAACGAAAGCGCACGCGTGGTGGGAACACCCAAATGATGCATGGCTTCGCTGCAGACGAATTCACGCAATGAAGAGCGCAGCACGGCGCGACCATCCGCATGGCGGGAATACGGAGTCGGCCCTGCGCCTTTCAATTGCAACTCCCATCGCTGGCCGGCACTGGAAACTACCTCGCCCAGCGCTATCGCACGACCATCGCCAAGTTGTCCTGCCCAATGGCCGAATTGATGGCCACCATAATTGGCGGCATAGGCTTCCATGCCGGGCAATAAGACATTGCCGGAAAACGCCTGCAGGAACTCGACCGATTCGATGTCGGCGTCTTCAAGATCAAGCAGTTTTGCAACATCAGCCGAATACGCCAACAAGGCCGGTTTTTCCACCGGCGTAGGCGCTATCAATGAATAGGCGGCTGATTGAACTTGTCGCGTCCCAGGCCCGCTTTGCACATCGGCGGGCAATTCACGGACGAACGCATTGTCGAAATCCAGTTTTTTCACAGACCACCGTCGTCGTTCTGGATATGGCCGACGGCAAATTCGCGTTCGGAGTTCGCGCCGCTCACATTCCCGACCAACACCAGGAAAATCTCGTTGGCTTCCGTTTTTCTATCACCGAAAATCTTGACGCCGAAATTCGTCGTCGTTTGTCCGGCGGGAATGTTGACCAGCGTCGAACCGACTGCCGCGTAATCCTGCCCTGCAAGCGCGCTATTGCCATTCGATTTTGCATTTGCCGTCTGCAAACGGAAACTCACTCCTCCGGCCGGAGCGGCTTTGGACAGGCTGGCAACGAATCCGGCAATGCGCACGCCGCTATTGCCTTCGATAAGCGTGGCATCGGAAAGACTCAGTGTCGGCGGAACATCCTCAATCAGGACCTGCACCGCATCCACGCAATCGAGAAACGGATATTGCCGTCCCGAAACGGTATCGGTAATCGTGGTCGGAGCGAGTTTCATCGCATCCACCCGCTGGCTGACGGACGAAAACGGCACTGCCTGTTTCAAGGCCACGGCACAGGCGGCCGTCATCGGCGATGCCATCGAAGTGCCACCGAATGTGGAAGTGGCTCCATTGCGTCCGGTCGAGGTCACGAAAGCGCCCGCACCGTATAAATCCGTCGTTACGCTTCTATTGCTGAAGCAGGCCGGCTTCTTCGGAGCGGTCGAAGTATCGGTACAACCGAGAAAAGTAATCGCGCCGCCGGTAAAATCCCAGGTAGCTCCTATACCCATCGCGTTCTCCACGCAGGCCGGTGCGCTCATGTTATTGCTGTTGTGATCGTTGCCGGCCGATGCCGTGACCACGGCACCTTTCGCAATGAGGTTGTTTACGGCGACCGCCATCGCCTGGGTAAACGAAGTGGAAGTGTCGCAATTGCCGGGAAACAAAGCACCCGTTCCGACACTCAGATTCACTGCATCCACATCGGGATGATTGGCTGCAACCCAATCCATGGCCGCAACAACGTCGGAACTGCAGCAAAAACTGTTGTTGTTATCAAGCACGCGCACCACAACAAGTTCGGCCGCAGGCACCGCACCGCGAGGAGCGACATTGCCCTGACCAACGATGATCCCGTTCACGTTCGTACCATGGCCGTGGCCGTCTTCGGCCGCACCGGCGCCGGATTGCGTGGCTTGTCCATTCGGGCAGCAACCACCGACGCCGCTGCTGTTCGAACAAAAACATTGCTGGCCGACCAGACGCGGCTGCAAATCGACGTGGTCGGTATCGACCCCGGAATCGATCACGGCCACTTTCATGCCGCTGCCATCCAGGCCCAATCCCTGCAGCGGACTCACATTGTTCAAGACCGAAGATTCATCCGGTGCAATAGCATTGCCGCTTCCCGGAGCATCGATATCGATTCGGCTGACGGCAGGATCGTTTTGCAGACGCTTCAACATGGCGGCATCGGCTACGATGGCGAACGCCGGCACAAAATTGAAGCGGCGATAGACGCGGATGTTTTTCACCGACAGTCGATTCAATACGGAAGATACTTTTTGCCCGACTTCGTCTTTCCGACGGGCAGTGCTTTTGCGCTCAATCTGCTCGCGCGTTTCATCATGCAGCATGACCAGCACGCGGACGCTGCCGTTCGCCTGCGCTTTTTTCAATGCGTCGGCAGAGAGCCCGCCTGCCCGGCAATCCGCTCCGGGAAAACACAGCAACAGCAATGCGGCCAGCGCGAAAATGTTTTTGAACATGGAGACGCTACCTTCGTTAGTGCGGCGCAGCAAATAATACGGGAATTTCTGCCGGTTTCCGTGAAGAGCGATCCATGGCTGCGAAAAGCAGTCAAAGCGGCGAATTGCCCGCAACATTCACTGGGCCAGGCAAACTGCAAAGCAGATCACTGGCAGGCAGCCGGTGTTTCGGGCAATCTAGACCAAGATGCGAATTAGAGCCAAGACTCGTCCGTTTGCCGATTACGTTTATGTTTGTTCGCATTGCCCGGGGACCACGCGATGGCTGACTTGAATCAACTGCATGACGCTCTTGAAAGCATCAGGCGAGATCGCAAGACGGTGAAACTGTTTTTTTATTTCGTGAACAAAGACGATGGACGCATGCAATCGGGTTTCTTTTCGATCAGCGAAGGTAAATCCTGCTGCATAAACTTTTTGAACAAACCGAACGAAACGGCATTGGCGGAAATTCCGCATTTGAACCTGACCAAGGTCACTTCGCTGCCGGCCACCTTGATGGATTTTTCCAGGCAGCCATTCCCGGCCTGTGAACTGGACGAGGTGCTGAATCGACTCAAGCCGGCCGGCGCCGGCAAGACAGTCGCCGTGCCGAAAGTCGAACAAGTTCAAGCCCAGGCCGTCGCCAGAAACCAGCCGCATGTTTTCTACTCGCACGTGGCGATGCGGCAGGACGCGATCCATTTGCTCGAATCGCTTTATGGTGAGGGGGCAACGCAACGAGTCGAGGAAATCGCACTCGCGCTGCCACCGCAGCAATATCCGACCGAATTCCTGAACAAGTGCAAGCTGCACGCAAGCATGATGCTCGGCCCGAGAAAGGCGGAAGAAATATTCCAGCCCATCTACAAAAAACTGGCTCTTGGACATGACCCGCGCGATTTGATTAACCAGCCGGTTTGAGCCTTAGCATGGGGATTTCAAAGTCGAATCCGGAACTGGGATACGACCCCGACAGCCTGCCGGAACTGCCCGATAGCGAATCCACCCGATGCCATCTCAGATTT
>CAZPCE010000128.1:3525-8182 GCA_964584915.1 uncultured Arenimonas sp.
CGACAGCCTGCCGGAACTGCCCGATAGCGAATCCACCCGATGCCATCTCAGATTTCCATGTAGCAAGAATTTACAAGGCGAGACGATTAAGGCATTGGCCTTGCCTACCCCATGCGTTAGTCTGGGTCATCAGCGTTATATCCGCTAAACCCTGTCAGGGGATGTGCATGCTTGTCCGGTTTTTTTGTGCCCTGGTTTTATTCACATCGTCCATTGCACTTTTTGCACAAACGCCCGACAAGGGCGTTGCGATCGATATCGAAAGCATCGGCAGACCACCCATCGATTTATTCAGCGTGGGTGATGGCCTTCCCGATCTGACCGCGGTATCGGTGTCTGCCTCACCCGACGGCCATGTCTGGGTGGGCACGATGCGTGGCCTGGCCCGTTTCAACGGATTGCGATTCGTTACCAGCCAATTGCCTGGCCCCGGCAATTCAAAAATGATCACTGCGGTTTTGGCGCTTGCAAAAAACGATGTTTGGGCGGCACGTGCCAACGACGGTGTGTTCCGCTGGAATGGCCAGGAATGGCGGCACTATGAATCCGGAAAGGATTTTCCCGGCACGGATGTCAGGCGTTTCCGCGTTTTCGACACGCCGCAGGGACGCAGGCTGTTTGCATCGACCGACTCGGGCGTAGTCGCCGAGTTCCAAGGCGGAAAATGGCTTGCAAGGAAACTGCCGGACGAATTGATCAATCAACAGATTTTCGACGTGCTGCTTCTGCCGGCCAATAATCCAGATCAGGAAATACTTTATCTGGCGACCTACGGTACGGGTTTGTATCAATGCATCGGAAAATCGGCCTGCACCGCAATGCCCATTTCGGGCGAGCCGCGTTTTTTCGAAATCAGCAGCCTGCGCAGCGTGCTGGAACCCGACGGCAGCACCACCCTCTGGGCCGGCAGTTATGCCGGAGGCGTAGCCCGTTTGCAGCAGGGTGTGTGGACGCGATTCACCGAAGAGTCCGGCGCATTGACCGGCAACTATGTGCATGATCTCGAAGTCATTCCATTGCCCAATGGCAATAATGAAGTCTGGGTGGGAACGCGTAATGGCGTCTCGCGCTACCGCAACGGCCAATGGTTGAGATACGACAACAAAGATCCATTGAACAACCGGCGCATTCGTTCGCTTTCCATTGCCCACAATGCCCAGGCCCAGCCACAGTTATGGGCGGGTACGGATGAAGGCGTTGCGCGCGTGCACTTGCGCGGCGATTTACGAACGGTCAGCCGCATCAGCAATAACGCCAATGGTGTCTGGGCGGTCAAGTTCGAGCAGGATTCCGATGGCCAGGAAAGACTGTGGCTAGGCAGCGACGGCGACGGTCTGCACCTTTTCGAAAATGGCGTCTGGAAAAAATTCGGCATCGAGTCAGGGTTGCCGGCACCCATTGTTCGCAGCCTTGCGCGCTCGCCCGGAGGGCCCTTGTGGGTCGGCCTGTGGAACGGACAAATTGCATTGCAGGAAGGCAGCAAATTCCGCGAACTGGCGACGCCCTGGCCGAAAGAAGAACGTGAAGCGGTTTCCACGATGTACGCCATGAATAACGGCAACCTTTGGGTAGGCTTGCGCCGCAACGGTCTTGCCTTTTACGACGGCAGACAATGGCAGTGGTTCGAATCGGGAAAAGGCAAGGCACCCGAACGCATCATGAGCATCATCAATACGGGCACGGAAGAAAATCCGGTGCTCTGGATCAGCAGTTTTACCGGTGGGCTCACCCGCTTCAGCGCAGGGAAATGGAAAACATTCACCACTGCCAACAGCGAGATGCCCGACAACGAATTGGCAATGGCGCATTTATACCCGGACAAGCAAGGCAAACCGGTGTTATGGATTGGTACCCGCTATCACGGATTGATCAGGGTCGATATCAGCGATGCGGACAAACCGCGCTTGGTGACCGAGCCGCAATTGCCGGAACCTCCGCACCACTTCGTCTACGGTGCGATTAAAAACGATCGCGGCGATCTGGTTCTTTGCAGTGATTACGGTGCCGCTTACTGGCGTCTGGAAAAAACCGGAAAATATCGCGCGATCGATTATCACCGCGCCAACGGCATGCCGCATGACGAATGCAATAGCGGTGCGCTCAATTTCGATTCGCATGGGCGCGCCTGGCTGGGCACGATCGGCGGTGCCGCCGTCCATGTAAACACCAATGGCGACGAGATGAGGCCGGCGCAGCTTTATGTCGAACGCGTGCGGGTGAATTCGCTCGAATTGAACTTGCCCGAGGCAAAAAAAATCACGCTCGAAAATGCGGATTCTAAAATCGACCTGGAATTCGCCTTACTTACCGGCGAGCGCGAGTCGGAATCGCTTTACCGCATGCAGTTGATAGGCCTGGAGGAAAAACCCGGTGAATGGCAGCAAAGCAACCAGCGCAGTCTCGGCAATCTGCCGCCGGGCCATTACCGGTTCAAGGTGGAAGCGAAAAACTATGCCGGTATCGAGGCAAGCCCGATTGAAATCGCGATCAACGTTCCTAATCCCTGGTGGCGTTCGATCTGGGGACTGCTGCTCATTGTCGGCGTCGGCGCCACCGGACTGCTTTTGTTCATTCGCTGGCGCGAACGGTCACTCAGGCAGCGCGCAAAAAATCTTTTGCGCCTTGTCAGCGAACGTACCAGCGAACTGGAACGGCGCGGCATCGAATTGCGCCACATGAACGATGAGTTGACGCGTCTTTCCTATTTCGATCCGTTAACCGACCTCGCCAACCGCCGCCGATTACTGGAACGATTGCACGCAGCCTGGAGTGACGCACATCGCAAAGGCGAAAGCCTGGCGTTTATTTTGCTGGATGTGGACGACTTCAAGGCGATCAACGACCACTACGGGCATCTGGTCGGCGACGACTATCTGCGGCGCATCGCCAGGATCATCGAAAACGCCCTCTCCAACAACGACTACACGGCTGGCCGTTATGGCGGCGAAGAATTCGGGATTGTCGTTACCCACAGCGATGCCGGGAGCGCGGCCGCGATCGCGGGAAAAATTTGCGAACTGGTCGAGGCGGAGAAAATTCCGCATGTAGGCAGCACGCGCGGCATCGTCACGGTAAGCCTGGGCGTGGCGGCCATTCGACCGCATGCAGGCGCGAATGCCGAATTGGTGATTGCCGCTGCCGACGATGCGCTTTATCTCGCGAAACAGAACGGCAAAAATCGCGTCGAGGTGTCCGAAAAATAATGCCCGCGCAAATGCGGCACGGGCACGGGCAATCAATGCGCTCTTTGAATATAAATTTCTTCATAGGGCTGCACGACAACCCAGCCCTCGCCGGAAAATTTCAGCTGGATGCTCTCGCCGGAACCGCGGCCGAGCAATGTCCCGAGTGAAATATCGGTAACGAAATCCGGCGTCAATCTTCCCGACCATGCGACGGTCGCATTCGGATCCGTGAATACAGGGCCGGTTTGCGCGCTCACGCGCAGGGTCAGCGGCTCGTAATGCGAAGTAATGGCGACGATACCGTGGCCGCCGAGCCTCACATTGAACAAACCGCCGGACATCATGCCGGCCATGCGTTTCATCATGGTGATATCCGATTGAATGCCGTCTTCGAAAGCAAGCACGTCGTTGCCATTGACGAAAATCGCTTCGCCATTCAGTCGCAACAAGGAAATTTTCTTGCCGGCGTCGGCGATGTAAACGCGTCCGCTGCCTTCCATCTTCATCAATTGCATGCCTTCGCCGCTCAGCGCTTTTTTCAGCAGCGTTCCAAGCCCCTGCTCCCGCATGCCCTGGCGAATGAATTTGACGGCACCCTGGTAAGCCACCATCGAGCCTGCCTTGGCCCAGACGCGGCCGTTCAATCTGACTTCCAGCAAATGCGAGCTTTCCAGCTCGAAACTTTCCCCGCTGATATCTTTTTGTACGGAAGCATCGAGAAATTCATTCAGTGATTTAATGGCCATGACTATTCCTGCGCGGTGGACGATGTCCGGATCATAACGGTAACCGGCGCACTGTTGGCAATCGGCTCTTCGCGATATATTCGAACATGGATGCCGACAAAAGGATTGCGCGATGACACCAAAACACTTCGTTGCCTTTTCGAACGAAAATGCCGAACGCACCGACTACGACATCGTGCCGGAAAAGCTGATTCGCGGCGAAACGCGGCAAAGCACCCTGAACATGTTTTCCGATCCGGGCAACGAATTCCATTGCGGCATCTGGGAAGGTGCACCGGCCTTGTGGCGAGTCAGCTACAGCGAACACGAGTTTTGCCACATCTTGCAGGGGCGTATTCGTATTACCGACGAGTCAGATAACAGCATTACCGTGGGCCCGGGCGATAATTTCGTCATTTCCGCCGGTTTCAAGGGCACTTGGGAAATATTGGAGCCTGCGAAAAAGATTTACGTTATTTTCGAACGATTGCCGGAAACCGGAACCTGAGCGCGACAGCCAAGGGGCAAATCCGCTAAACTTCCGCTGTTTGCCTATACCGGAGTATGAAAAATGAGCCCATCGCCCCTGAAATACCGTCGCGTTGTGCTGAAACTCTCCGGTGAAGCCCTGATGGGCAATGAAAACTACGGTATCGATCCCGTCGTGATCAACGCGATGGCCAAGGACATCATCGAAGCGCAAAAAGCCGGAGCGCAGATCGGCCTGGTGATCGGCGGCGGCAATAT
>CAZPCE010000129.1:0-4265 GCA_964584915.1 uncultured Arenimonas sp.
CCGCAGACAAAATCTTTCAGCAGAGGCGCGCCGTAGCGTCACCATAGAAGCGGTGATTGATTTGGCCGGGGTACAAAACCCGAGCGAAATAACAACCATGGCCATTGCGAAACACATGAATCTGACGCAAGGCGCGTTGTTTCGGCATTTCCCGAGCAAGGAAATGCTCTGGCATTCGGTCATGGAATGGGTTGCGGACCTTTTACTGGCCAAGATTGATCGCGCCGCAAAGGGAGTCGCGTCGCCAACCGAAGCCTTGCGCGCCATCTTCATGGCCCATGTCGAGTTCGTGATTGAACGCCCCGGCGTTCCCCGAATGATGTTTGCCGAATTGCAGCGGTCCGACCTGAGCCACGCCAAACGAATGGCGCAGACCCTTATCCAGCGTTATGCAGAACGCATCAGTGCCCGCATTGAACAGGGCAAGCAATGTGGCGAAATCGACCCGAAACTCGATACGCAGGCAGCCGCCACGCTTTTTGTCGGCACCATGCAGGGCCTGGTCATGCAATCAATGTTGTCCGGTGACATTCAGCGAATGAAAGCGGAAGCACCGCGGGTTTTCGCCATCTATCTCAGGGGCATCAGGAGTCACCCATGAAAAACTGGCTCTCGAACAAAGGTAAATCGTGGACCCTGGCCGCAATAATGCTGGCTTTGCTGCTCGCGTTTATTTTTGTCGCTTTACGGACAGGACCGATGGCGCCGGTATCGGTGACCGTCATGACGGTGGAGCGGGCGGCCATTACGCCCTCGCTGTTTGGTATCGGCACCGTGGAAGCACGCTATGTTCACAAGATAGGACCGACGTTGGCAGGTCGACTTCTGCGAGTGGATGTGGAGCCCGGCGATTTGGTGAGGGCGGGGCAGGTATTGGGGGAAATGGATCCGGTCGATCTGGACGACAAAATTATCGCGCAGACGGCCACGATGCAGCGTGCCGAGGCGGCGGTTCATGCCGTCGAGTCACAGATTCTGGAAGCCAATGCCCGCGTGACCTATGCCAAGGCTCAGGCCCTTCGCTATTCGCAACTGGGCAAGTCCCAGGTCGTCAGTGCAGAAGCGGTGGGTGCAAAGCAACAGGAGTTTCAGATCGCACAGGCGGCACTCTCGACGATTCGCGCCAATTTGGAGGCCGCCCGTCAGGAGAAATCCAGACTGGTTTCCGAGCTCAATGGATTACAGCGGCAACGCAGCAACCTGAAGCTCGTATCACCGGTGGCAGGCTTGGTGTCACGTCGCGATGCCGATCCGGGTACCACCGTGATTGCCGGGCAATCGGTCATTGAAATTGTGGATCCCGGTAGCCGCTGGATCAATGTGCGTTTTGACCAGAAGCGGGCACAGGGATTACGCGCAGAGTTGCCGGCGCAGATCCTGCTGCGATCCCAATCCGGAAAATCTCTGGAAGGAAAAGTAACCCGGGTCGAGTCGCATGCCGATTCGGTGACCGAAGAAGTATTGGCCAAAGTCGAGTTCCGCCAGCGTCCGGAAAAAATGCCGTCCATTGGCGAGTTGGCCGAAGTGACTGTTGCGTTGGGGCAATTGCAGGAAACACCTTTCGTGCCCAATGCCAGCGTTCAACGCGTGGACGGTCACATGGGCGTTTGGGTGGTGGAAGACGGCGATCTGCGCTTCGTGGCGGTGAAGTTCGGGGCTAGCGATCTTGATGGTCGCGTGCAGGCACTGGACGGACTCACCGTTGGCCAGCAGGTTGTGGTGTACAGCCAAAAAACACTGACGGCAAACCGCAGAATTAAAATCGTCGATAGCTTGGCGCCATCTGCGCCATGATCAGCCTGGCCGGTCGTGACATCCTGCATTCCTGGGGTAAATTCGTTTTTACCGGCGTGGGTCTGGGGCTTCTGATCGGCGTGACGCTGACGATGGCAGGCGTCTATCGCGGCATGGTGGATGATGCCAAGGCACTGCTCGATAACAGTGGCGCCGATCTCTGGGTCGTGCAGCAAGATACGCTGGGGCCTTACGCCGAATCATCGAGTCTGTTTGACGATACCTATCGCGGAATTCAAGGAATGTCCGGCGTTGCACGCGCCGCCAACATTACCTATCTCACCATGCAAGTACGCCAGATGGAGACTGGAAAAGGTCGCGATGTTCGCACCATGGTGGTCGGCATTAGCACCGACGGCCCGGGCTTTCCCGGCCAGCCTGGCTATCTGGTAGCCGGTCGGCACATCACGAGAAATCACTATGAGGCGGTAGCCGATATGGCGTCCGGTTTCAGGCTTGGCGACCGCATTCAAATTCGACGTAATGTTTACTCCGTGGTGGGGCTGACGCGCCGCATGGTGTCCTCCGGTGGCGACCCGATGGTGTTCATTCCACTAAAGGATGCACAACAGGCACAGTTCCTGAAAGACAACGATGCCATCTTGCGACAACGTGCTCGCACCGAACAGAATCCGGCCCTGAATCGGCCTGGCGTACCGGGCTTGCTGGAGGCGGTGATCGCATCGCAGAGCACCAATAACTCGGTAAACGCGGTGCTGGTACAAATCGAACCCGGAGCCGATCCGGAACAAGTGGCCGAACCGATACGTCGCTGGAAGCGGCTGACCGTGTACACCAAAGTTCAGATGCAGGAAATTTTGATCGCCAAACTCATTGCCACTTCCGCAAAGCAGATTGGCATGTTTCTGGTGATATTGGCGGTCGTCAGTGCGGCCATCGTCGCTTTCATCATTTACACGCTGACACTGGGGAAAATTCGCGAGATCGCGGTGCTCAAACTCATCGGCACCAAGAACCGCACCATCGCTTCCATGATCCTGCAAGAAGCCGTGGGGCTTGGTCTGATCGGTTTTGTTGTCGGAAAAATTTCCGCCACCCTTTGGGCACCGATTTTTCCCAAATACGTTTTGCTTGAATCCGGCGATGCCCTTCGCGGTTTCGTGGCGGTGGTGCTGATCTGTGTACTGGCCAGCATCGTGGCCATCCGGGCGGCATTAAAGGTCGATCCTGCGGAGGCCATCGGTGGATAATTCCGCGCTTCCATCAATGTCTGGCGGCATCCGTATCGAAGGTTTAAGCAAACGGTATGGCAAAGGTGATACCGCCGTGGACGCGCTTAAATCGGTGAATATGGTGGTCGGCGCCGGCGAAGTGGTGGGGCTTATCGGCCCCTCCGGTTCCGGCAAGAGCACGCTGTTGAAATGCCTGGGGGCCGTCATCGAACCGACCTCGGGACGCATGATTCTCGGGCAGGAAGTGATTTACGATCAGGGCTGGAAGATTTCCGATCTTCGTGAACTGCGCCGCGACAAAATCGGCTTTGTTTTTCAGGCGCCTTATCTGATTCCCTTTCTGGATGTCACCGACAATATCGCCTTGCTGCCAATGTTGGCGGGTCGCCCGAACGGCGAATCTCGCCAGCGCGCCGTGGAACTGCTCGAGGCATTGGATGTCGGCCATCGTGCCAAAGCCATGCCGTCGCAACTGTCCGGCGGCGAGCAACAACGCGTCTCCATCGCCAGGGGACTGGTCAATCGGCCGCCGGTCATTCTGGCCGACGAGCCGACGGCAGCACTCGACAGCGAACGTGCGTTGGCGGTTATCCGCATATTGAATGACATGGCAAAAAAATTCGATGCCGCCATCATTGTCGTGACGCACGATGAAAAAATCATCCCCACCTTCAAACGGATTTATCACATCCGCGATGGCGTGACCTATGAAGAGCAAGGCGAAGGACGCCACTTCGAGTAATCGCCCAATACCGATCCATCATTGATGAAAAAGGAAACAGGACCATGTCGACACCGATCAAAAATAGTATGAGTGCTTGCGCGTTAGTGGTGCTGTTCTTCACCGGTGGCCCCGCGTACTCGCAGGACGCAACAACCAAAGTCGATGCCACGTCGCACGATCACGCACACGCAGCGGAGTCCGAATCGAAACTATTGCTCGATCACGGAAAGCCTTGGGCTACCGATGCGGCACTGCGAAAAGGAATGGGCCAGATTCAGGCCGGTTTTTCAGCCACTTTGCCGGCTTTTAAAAAACACAAACTGACCCAGGCACAAGCCAACGCACTGGCCGTGACGATCGAGAAAAGCACCGGCTACATGGTCGCCAATTGCAAACTAAAGCCCGACGCCGATGCCACCTTGCATGTCCTTCTGGGCCAGTTGCTTGAAGCGGCCGCTGCGATCAAGACCGATCCCCATTCCGCTAAAGGAATGCCACGCATACACGCAACATTGGAAACCTACCCGCGCTATTTTTCCCATCCGGGCTGGATG
>CAZPCE010000129.1:4365-8135 GCA_964584915.1 uncultured Arenimonas sp.
ATGCCAGTATTTATCCCTGCTTTCTGGGGCCCTACGGTGAAAACAACGACTTGCTGGAAAAACTGGTCGTGGAGTTTCTGCGCGACCACGTGTATTGGCGACGTAATCTCTATCCCGATGACCCGCCGGCCATTCCGACCCGCGCCTCGGATACCCCGGAGTTCATGGAATTTGAAGCGCGTCTGCGTCGGGAATTACATTCCTTGTCAGCGTCGTTGAAGCGCTCGGTCCCGTTCCACAGTCCGCGTTATCTGGGTCATATGGTGTCGGATGTCTTGTTGCCGGGATTGGCCGCCCAGTTTTTGACCTTGCCCTACAACCCCAACAACGTCAGTGTCGATGCAGCACCGGTGACGGTCGATCTGGAAATTAAAACCGGTTTGCAACTGGCACGCATGCTCGGATTTTCGACCGACACGACGAAAGCCGATTGTGCATTCGGCCATTTAACTTCGGGGGGCACTGTCGCCAATTTTCAGGCGCTGCGTCTGGCAATGGCCTTGAAGGCCTTTCCGGTCGCCTTGCTCGCCGCCAATCCACCGGGTTTATCGTTGCCGGAAGATGATTGGCAAGCCTACAACCTGACGCCCGACCAATCGATTGGCTTGTTGAGCCGCTGGCATCAATGGCTTGATCAGCAATCAACGGCGGACAAGCAACATTACCTGAGACGCTTGCGCACGGAACGAATTGAAACACGTGGTATCAGCGATTTTTTCACGACACATCCCGACCTCGTGGTGCCCAGCGTGTTGGCACCGATCACCGCGCATTATTCCTGGAGCAAGGGCGTTAAATTGCTGGGTCTGGGCCGTCAGCAATTGATGCCGGTGCCGGTGCGCGGCATGCGCATGAACTGCGATGCATTGCATGACATTATCCAGAGCCATCTGAAACAACAGAAGCCGATATTGATGACTGTCGGTATTTTGGGAAGCACCGAATTCGGCACCATCGATCCACTGCATGAGGTGCTACGCGAAAGGGACTGGGCCGCCAAACAGGGGCTGGGTTTCTCCGTGCATGTGGATGCGGCGTGGGGCGGCTATCTGGCGACTTTGTTTCGCCAAGAGGATGGCAGCTTTCGGCCGCGCGAAGACATTCGTTCCGAATTTTCTCGCTTTCCCGAAGCAGAAGTGTATTCAGCCTTCAAAGCGCTTGATCGTGTTGATTCGGTAACGGTTGATCCGCACAAACTTGGCTACATTCCTTACGGAGCCGGTGCGTTCATTTGTCGCGACCAGCGCGGCATGGAATTGCTGGCGGAAGAAGCGGACTACGTTTTTTCGGTCAACGAAAATGACGACTATTTCAAGCGCTATCGGCAGCTCGGGCGATACATTCCCGAGGGCTCGAAATCCGGTGCCATCGCGGCGGCCGTTTACGTGACGCATAGCGTAATGCCGCTGGATCACAAGCATTTCGGAAAATTGCCACGCGAAAGTGTGTTGGCTGCCGAAATTTTCCGGCAGGCGATAGAGGATTTTTCACGCCGGGTTTCCCATCGTTTGACCTGTTACGTGCCGTTTGAGCCCGATACGAATTTAGTCTGTCTGGCACTCAATCCCGTCGGTAATCGCGATATCACCACGATGAATCAATTTGTCCGCCGCCTGCATGATATTTTGCGTTGCGACCCGGGCGTGCCTTTGCAACGACGCGAATATTTCGGGTCGATCACCACGCTCCGGCCGAACACGATGGGCTCCGAAGATAGCCAGCGGATTTATGCCGCATTGGGTCTGGAATTAATCGCCGACGACCGGGGAAACATGCCGGAAGAAAGTCTGGTGATTTTGCGTCACACCTTGATGAATCCTTTCCTGATCGATAGCGAAAACGACGTCAGCTACATCGAAGGTTATTTTGAATTTCTGGAGAGAAATATCGATGCCTTGCTGGATGCCGATAACACACGCCCATTATCCGCACGGGTGACGCCATGAATCCCTTCATGGCAAGTTGTTCCGAAAATCGTGCTTGGGTACACAGCGCGATTACCAGCCTCGAGCAGGAGGCCGCACGTTCGGCCGACACACATTTATTGAAGCTGGACATGGCCGGGTTTCCCGGTATCCATTTTTATTTCAAGGATGAGTCATCGCATCCCACCGGCAGCCTTAAACATCGTTTGGCGCGTTCGCTTTTTCTGTACGCGCTTTGCAATGGTCGTTTGCAGGAAGGACAAGCGGTGATCGATGCGTCTTCCGGCAGTACCGCGATTTCCGAAGCATGGTTCGCGCGTTTGCTCGGCCTGCGTTTTACCGCCGTGATGCCCGAATGCACGACGCCGCGAAAGATCAGCGTGTTGCAATCGCTGGGGGCGGAGTGTGATTTGGTGCCGGCCGGTATCGATGCCAGCGAACATGCGCGTGAGCGCGCAAGAGCGGAAGGCGCCTGTTACCTCGATCAATTCGGTTTGGCCGAGCGGGCGACCGATTGGCGCGGCAATAATAATATTGCCGAATCGATACTCACGCAGATGCAAAAAGAATCGAACCCGATACCGACCTGGATCGTCTGCGGTGCCGGTACCGGCGGCACGTCGGCCACGATCGGGCGTTACCTTCGCTACCGGCGATTGCCGACACTGCTTTGCGTGGCAGAACCGATTGGCGGTGCATTTGCACAGGCCTGGCAGACCCGGGCCATCACCGAAACCATGCCTTGCCATACGATCATCGAAGGCATTGGCCGCAGCCACATCGAGCCGGGTTTCATGTTCGACGTGGTGGATAAAATCATCGAAGTCCCCGATGTCGATTCCTGCGCTGCCGTCTGGCTACTGGAAGACATTCTCGGCCGGCGTTACGGTGGTTCGTCCGGTACCAATCTGATGGCCTGTCTGCAATTGGCCAGTGCCATGCGCGATCGCGGTGAAACCGGCAGTATCGTGAGCCTGCTGTGTGATCGCGGCGAGCGTTACGCCGAGACACTGTTTGATAAAACATGGTTGGCACAACACGCTATCGTGCTTGATGATGCGCTGGGCGAACTGCGTCAATATGTTTAACAAGACCATGGCATGATGAAACGCATGGCAGAAATCTAAACTCCGTTTTAAACCACACCACTTTTGAATATAGATGACTTATGGAACTGAAAACATTTAACGATCTACTGGCGGCAGCGACCCAACAATCCGAACCGCAACGTCTATTATTTGTCTTTGCAAAAGCCGAATTGCCAGGTGACGCCACTGAATTGGAAAAACAGCGTTTCGAACGCGGTGAAGGCGGCGCGCTTGCTCCGGTGGTTTGCGTGGATAAGTGTCCCGAGGAGATTGAAAGTTTTTCGGCATTGATCGAAGAATCGGCACAGACCGGACAAAGCTGGGACATTCTTTTCGTGTCGGCGATGAACGGTCGCGGTGGCCATGCTCCCAATCCCGATGAAGCGGTGCAGCCTTTGAAGATGATGGTCGAAACCATCAAGAGTGGCCGCATTTCACAATTCCTGACGGTGGACCGTGACGGTCAACTGGTCCAGTTGACGCGAGAATAAATGCCGATGTTGCAGGGCATCCAGATCGGATTTCTTGGCTACGGCCGCTTTGGTGCTGCCTTCGCCGCACTGATGGAAGAACGTGGTTATCCGTGGCGTGCCTGGGACTCTGGCGCCGAGGTGCCGGAAGCCCATGCCGCTGCCAATGTGGATGATCTGGTCGCCAGTGCCAATTTGATTGTTATCGCAGTGCCGGTCAGTGCTTTTGAAACCGTGCTGCGTAATTTACGCCCCCGGTTGAGTGCCCGTCATCGCGTGATGGATGT
>CAZPCE010000130.1:0-8134 GCA_964584915.1 uncultured Arenimonas sp.
CCTGTTTCCAGGTTTCCCGCAAATGTATCCGGGTGGTTTTTCCCCAGCCGTATTCCGCGTATTTTCTCGCGCTGGTTTCAATGCTGGCACCGAGATGTTTCAGGGCAAAGCCTTTTTTTCTGGCGGCCCAGACGAAAGCATGGTCCTCGCCCGAGCTTAAATCCTCACGGAAACCGCCAAGCAAATCGAAGCCCGATTTTGAAATGACGAAACCCTGATCGCCAAACGGAATCTTCAGAAAACGCGAGCGAAACCAGACCCCGAAGGTATTGATGCCCATCTTGCGCGGCCCGTCGTCGCGAAAACGCAGACCGAAATAGCCAAGCTGTTTTTTCGAATGGTCGAAGGCATCAATCGCTTTCAGACAATTCGCCTGCAGTCGTGAATCGGCATGCAGGAACCAGAGGCAGGCGTTTTTTGCAGCGCGGGCTCCGGCATTCATTTGCCGGGCTCGCCCGGGTTTGCTGCAGACGATTTGCAAGGCGACCGGGCTTTGAAAATTCAGCGCGGCTTGTTTCGCCTGTTCCGATGCGGCAACAAGAATGATTTCCGCATTCGACGGCGGCATTTTCAGATCCGGCAGCAATTGCTTCCACTCCATATCGCTTGCCGCGAAAGGAATGATGATGCTCAGTTGTTGCAGCGTCGGCATTTCAGCAACAGGCGCCGGTATTGCCGGAGGTACCTGTACCGGCGGCGTCCGGTGCACAATCGAATAATCCGTAATGCGTGGCTTTTTCGCCGACAACATCGAAGTGCGAAGCGAAGCGTGATTGCGAAATCATGTCGGCGGTATTGCCGCACACCAGCATCGGCTTGTTGATTTCAAAACGGTGATGGTCATCAAGATCGAAAAACACCGGGCATTCGGCGATACCGCCACGGTAATAGGCGACCTGGCCGAAATCCTCGCATTTGTCTTCGAGTTCGATCTTGAACGCACGTACGGTTTTGGAGGTAAACCCGACCATGCCGATTTTCGCGTTGAGCTCGGCGTCATCCACCGTCAGCACGCCGCTCGAAATAATGCGGGCATCCTTGCAGCCGATATCGGCCAGCGTGCGACGGAAATCCTCGACATACATCGCGCCCGATAAACATTCACCCAACAGCACGGCATCATTTCGCAATGCCACGGGAATGCGACGGTCGGCGAACACATCCGAGAAATACAATTCGCCGCCGGGCTTCAGAACGCGGAAAATTTCCCGGAACACCCGCGATTTTTCCGGCGACAGATTCAATACGCAATTGGATACGACGACATCGATCGAATTATCGGCAATGCCCAGCGTCGCCAGATCCTCGATGAAGCCTTCATGGAATTCGACATTCGATTTGGCGTAACCGTAACGTTCGGCATGCCAGGCCTGATGTTTGCGCGCCACCGCCAATTGTTCGGCCGTCATGTCGACACCGATCACGCGACCCTGCTCGCCGACCAGTCGCGAAAGCAGATAGACATCGCGCCCGGTGCCGCACCCCAAATCCAGTACCGTGCAGCCGCTGAGTGCGGCGGGTATCGGTGAACCGCAGCCATAAAAACGGTCGCGAATTTCTTCGTGGATGTCCATGACCAGCGGCCGCAGATATACCGGCATCGCCTCGGTCGGGCAGCAGGCCGAGGTTTTCAGGTCCTTGCTCGAAGACAGCACTTCGCCGTAATAGTTTTTTACCGAATCGAGCTCGAGTGATGTATCGGACATTAGTTGCCTCCAGGGAAAGTAAGTAATTTGGCTGCGGTATAAGCCAATACGGCGGCAAGTGGCAGTGTACTTATCCACGATAACAGGATGGTGAAGAGGGCCTTCAGCTTGCCGCGGCCATTGCCTGCCGCCAGACCGAACAAGACGCCACAGCTGACATGCGTGGTGGAAACCGGAAGCCCGTCGGCGACACCTTTCAGATAGTCGTTGCCGCCATTGACAAAGGCGAGGCCGAAACTGAAAAAAATGGCAAGTGCAATCAACATTAGCGCGCCTTGTTCAAGGACCAGTCGTAAACCGAATAATCGATTTTGAAATTTTTCTGTTTTAGATAGCTGATTTCGACCGGATACATTCCGGTTTTGTCTGCATAGCGGACCAGAAAGGATTTGACCCCGCCGGCATGGCTGTCGAAGTCGTCCCGGTACCAGTCGAAAATCCTTGAAACCACATACCGTCCCGTCTTCAAATCCAGAGAATTGCGTGATTTGTCACTCAGGAAACGCAGGGTTTGGTCTTCCAGTTGCGATGCCAGCTTCGCGCCGGTATAGGCTTCATCGCGCAAGGCCGGGCAACCGACGGAAGCGCAATTCACGGCAAAATGAATGCGTGGTTCGCGATAACGTTTATCGCCACGCAGCAAGTGGTGCTCTACATCGTCAAGACTGCGTTTTTCGCCGAGCAAACTGAAGAACTCCTGCTTCCATGGGGAAGAAAACAGACTGCCCAGCTCTTTTATCGATTCCAGATTCGGGTAACGCGTCAGGATCAATTGCACGGTGTGAGCGTTGTAGGCATTGATCAAAAACGCCTGCTGCTCGTTCAACGGCCACTTCGAATATTCCTGTTTGCCCACCATGGACAGGCTTTTCAGATAATCATCGAGCCTGCCGCGATCTTTTGCGAAGCCGGCATAGTCAACCGAGCTTGCCGCACCCTTCTTGTTCCAATGCACGTGCTGCTTCAGCAATGCGTCCCATTGCCCGTGCGTACTGTCGAAGGCGGCCTGCAAAGGCATGCTGGAAAACACAAGAACGAAGATGGCAAACAAGATGCTTCGCATATCAGCCCCGACGCCAGGCGAAGAATTTTTCCGCCAGGCGCAATGCGAATTGCGGCGCATGCGCGCGCTTCCAGTTACCGGCCGCGTATTTGTTGGCTTCGGCCATGGTCGGATAAATATGGATCGTGCTCAGCAATTTATTCAGGCCGATATTCCATTTCATCGCGAGCACGAACTCGGCCAGAAGATCGCCGGCATGGGCACCGACAATGGTGGCGCCAAGAATTTTGTCTTTGCCAGGAACCGTCAATACTTTGACGAAACCGTGATCGGCGCTATCGGCAATGGCGCGATCAAGATCGTCGATGCCATAACGCGTCACTTCGACGGCAATGTTTTTCTGCTTCGCTTCGTCTTCCGACAAACCAACGCGCGCCACTTCCGGATCGGTGAAGGTTGCCCAGGGAATCACGCGGTAATCCACCTTGAAACTCCAAAATGGAGCAAGCAAGGCATTCACCGATGCGTACCAGGCCTGATGCGCGGCGACATGGGTAAATTGATACGGGCCGGTCGCGTCGCCGCAAACATAGATATTCGGAAAATTGGTTTGCATCCATTCATTGGCTTCGATCGTGCCGCGCTGGCTGATCGTGATGCCGAGTTCTTTCAGGCCGAAGCCATCGGTATTGGCAACGCGACCGAGTGCCAGCAGGATTTTGTCGAAACCGAACCGGACTTCGATTCCGTTGGCTTCACAAACGAGGACGTCGCCATCGCCGTCTTTTTCGACGCGAAGCGCCTTATGTCCGGTCGCGATCTTGATGCCTTCGCGGGCAAATTGTTGCGTTACTTCATTGGCGGCATCGGCATCTTCGCGCGGCATCAGTCGCGGCGCCATTTCGACCTGTGTGACCTGCGATCCGAAACGGGCAAAGCTTTGGGCAAGCTCGCAGCCGATCGGCCCGCCGCCCAGCACGACAAGGCGCTTGGGTAATTCGCGAAGATTCCAGATAGTGTCGCTGGTCAGATATTCCACGCTATCGAGCCCGGGAATTTTCGGCACCAGCGGGCGCGCGCCCGTCGCGAGCACAATACTGCGGGCAGACAAACGCTTGCCGTTGACTTCCACTTCCCAGGGCGAAACGATTTTCGCATCGCCCTGAATGCATTCCACGCCGAGACCGGTATAACGTTCGACCGAATCATGCGGTTCGATTTTATGGATCACGTTTTGGACGCGTTCCATTACATCGGAAAAATCAAACCGGGTCTCGCATTTTTCGATACCGTATTTTTTGCTGTGGGCCGCTTCATGCAACAGCTTTGCCGACCGGATCAATGCCTTGGAGGGCACGCAGCCGGTATTGAGGCAGTCACCTCCCATTTTGTGTTTTTCAATCAGGGCAACCTTTGCCTTGATGGTGGAACCGATATAGGTCGTTACCAGGCCAGCCGAACCGGCGCCGATGGCGATCAGGTTGTAATCGAATTTTTTCGGCTTCTTATGCGGCTGCATTTTTTCGCTCCTGAAACCATTGCAAACATTTTCGCGTCACAATCGGGAGCAATCCGAGGATTACCAGCGCGGTAATCAGGCCCGGTGAAAGCACATCCTTCAGACTTTGGATTTTAGCCAACTGCGTACCTGCATAGACAAATGCCAATGTGCCGGGAATCATTCCCAGCTGGCTGAATCCATAAAATGTCTTTGCCCGGATATTGGTCAAACCCATTAAAAGATTGACGATGAAAAACGGAAACAAAGGAACCAGACGCAGGCTCAGCAAATAGAAGGCGCCGTCTTTTTCCAGACCTTTTTCAATCGGAGCCAATTGGTCGGCAAAACGTTTTTTGACGGCATCCCGAAACAGGAATCTTGCCCCCAGAAACGCGAGCAGTGCCCCGATGGAACTGGCAAACGAGACGGTGACAAATCCGGTAACCAAACCGAAGATCGCGCCACCGGCCAGCGTGAGTACGGCAGCGCCGGGCAAGGAGAATGCCGCCACGGCAAGATAGACCAGAAAAAAGACAAGCACCGAGAGCCAAAAGTGCTCGTTTACCGTCATCGATAGCGAGGCTTGCTGGCTTTTAAGATTTTCCAGACTTAACCATTTACCCAAATCAAAATAAAAGAAGGCAGCGATGGCGGCGACGGCAATTAGCCCGATCAACCATTTAGCGTGTTTCTTTTCAAACGCCATTATCGTTCCTGTTCTTTGCTTAGATGGTTTCCAGCTTGACACATCTGATACTGTCTTTTGAATGCCAGTCCGGATAAGAGGCGAGCAGGAGCAAAAAGGGTTCGCTTTGGCCGCAATATCCAGAGACGTTGCCTTCTCAAAGCATGGCGTGAATTTCACGCCGACCCATAAAGACCGAAGCATGAAGAGAGCTGAAGCGCCCAGTCTTCCGGATTAATTCAAGACAGGCCCGGCGTCGTTCCGTCGCTGGCATCTTGTGACAAGCCTGACTGGCTGTCAGGCAAGGCCGATGAGCAGGCAGGTTTCCTGTCACGCACTTTTTCCAAACCAAACCTGCAGACTTTCATGAGCATAAATCACTTGGATCAAAAGCCTGTCCCGGCGTGACAAGCTGCTCGCGTGCAAGCAGTCTGGCGCGGTGCAATCGCGACTTGGTGGCAGGCAAACTCAGATTCAGGGATGACGCCAACTCCTTGAGTTCCAGCCCCTCCACGTCGCGCAACAGCAGAATAACGCGGTACTGCGATGGAATATTCGCCATCATATTGGCAACCTGCCGCTTCCACTCCAGGGGTGCGGGTGTTTCATAGGTCTGGATGCTCTCGTCGATTTCATGATTGGTTACCATGCGCCAACCACGCCGCATGCGATTGCATTCCCGTTTGACGATGCGAAAGAGCCATGAACTGAATTTATCGATCGATCGAAGCTTTCCCATTTTGTTCGATGCCACCAACAGCGTTTCCTGCACGGCATCTTCGACATCATTGACCACGCAATGGTATTCGGCGTAACGCCGCAGATCCTGCCTCGATGAGGAAAGAACCTGGTTCAGGGCGTCCGCATCGCCTGCTTGCGCAGCAGCAATCAAGAGAGGGTCAATCGACTTCGAACTCATTTCTTTCGCCCGGGAATTCAACATGGCATTTTCAACAGACACTATATAGCAGCAAAAAGCCCCGCAATGCGGGGCTTTTCATTTCCCTTTCCCTATCGAGATACGATCAGTTGCCTGCCGTACCATTGATATAGGCTTGTGCCAGATCATAGGCCTGAGCACCGACTTTACGTCCGAGCGCGCGACTTTCCAAATCGCCCTGCACAAAATGGATGCCGCCAAAGCGCCTTGAGATACCGGCTTCATCCGCTGCCGATGTAAATGTCGGCCACGACAACTTCACGTTGCTGGCAGGCACCAAACCTGGTTCCACTCTCGAGCTGCCCGCCGGAATCACCACGAAGGCGCCGAACGAATCGCTGCCGGTATAACGCTTCAGAACTTCGGCGGCAGCCGAGCTGAAAATGCTATGACCGGAAATATATTCGGCAAACGGCGGGGTAACGACCGTCGAAGCCTGATATGGCCGCCAGTTTTGACCGAGGATCACTCGCGTACCCAAACCTTCGCCCGCCCATGCAAAAATCGGACGATTCTTGAAAACAAAATGAACGGCGGACACCGGACGGATATAGTCGTATTGGCGTTTGTAGCCCCAGGACGCGATGCTGGCATCGAGCACGGCATTGGTCATGGCAAAGTGCATTTTTACGTCATCGGACAAGGAATGATGGTCACGGTCAGACACGTATTTTGCGAATAAAACCCAATGCCCGGGCGGCAGCTCGGAAGTTGGGCCGTCTGCCCAATACTCGGCAATTACCTTGCGGCGGTCATTCAAGGTAGCGCTGTAGGCGATAACTTCAATCACCTGGCGCAAATAGGCAGTGCTGCCATAGTTTGCCGGCGGATTTACCGGAAACTGGTTGTAACTGCTTAATGCGAATGGCTTTACATTGCCCCAAAATGGCGCGATAAATTTTTGCGTTACGAAACCGCCGTGGCCATCGGACACCTGCAAAGGCTGCCAGTGATTGGCGCTGAGTATTTCAGTTGGCGTATTCACCGGCGCATAACCCGAATAATCGCTGTAAGCACCTGGATTCAGATTTCCCAGCTGGTTTGAACCATCATTATGGCGATAAGCCAACAAAGCCGCAGCGGCCACGTTACCCACGCCCGCCGGTGTCGTAATGTCCGACGTGTTGTCGTTTGGATCATAGCCAAGCGCCAGCATCTCGGCATCGAAACTCGGTTTCTGCGTGGGGAAAAGATCCACCAGAGCACGGTATGCGGCATAGCTGACGGCTTTTTTCCGATTGGCATCGGTGTGTTCGCCAACCGGCCGACGCAGCTCGCCGGCAAGCTGTGTGCCATTGGCGGTGGTGCTGTAAGCGGCCCATGCGTCGTACATGGAGGTGTTGGTTATCGCGATCATGCGGGCCACCATCGGCGGGCCGGGATGAGTAATACGAACGGCATCCAGAGCTTGTTCGTTCCAATCGGTTACGACCGTACTTGCTTGCGCAGTACTTAGACACCCGAATGATATTGCACACGCCATTGTCAATTTGGCGAAGCGTGATAAAGACAGCATAAGTAACTCCCTGAGTATTGATTCCTGAATCCGGTTTTAGTGATCGAGATGGAGAAACCCCTTCTTCACATCCGACTTCACAATTTAACGACATACCCGGAATACGGAGGCCAACAAGTTTCCGAAAATGACGGCTCAAGCAGAAATGAAAAAAATATCCGTTTTTTTGAATCCTTTTGGCTTTTCGCTCCCACATTGCTCAATGGCCTGAATCTCAAGCCTGTGAATTCTCGACATCGAATGAAAGCGGTCGGTGAAAACCTCAAGGGTTCTGGCGGATTCCACATCGTCGTTTTTGAAGCAGGTTGCCGGACCGGGAAGCACACTTCCGGATATCGGTTTCGAGCCGCAACCCTCTATAGGCCTCGCCGCGTAATGCTCAGGACAATAGGCGCGGCGTTTGTGCGCTATTTCAACGGAGCCCTTCTCGCCAAGGGTTTCAGTGCTTCCATGGTGTCGAGGTTCCAGTCCGCAGGCACGAAGGCCTGTCGTGTTTCGGCTTGCACGGGATAGCCGCCGACCTCGTTTTCGCTGTCGATGATTTTGCCGCGGCCTTCGATAACGTCGGCAAGAATGCGGCGATCGATATCATCGCGATCCCAGGGGCGTGCACCGGCCTCGGCAACGACGGCATCCTGTACTTTGCCCGATGGCAATACGCTCACGCCGAACGGTAATGGCGGCGCCTGTTTCAAATTCGTCACGACCACGGGTGCGGTGGTGTAACTGCCGTTCGCCTGCATCTTGTTTCCGATGCGATCGACGACGAGATTGTCTTCGGAA
>CAZPCE010000131.1:0-8082 GCA_964584915.1 uncultured Arenimonas sp.
CCGTCGAGAATTTTCCAGAACTCGTCCATCACGTAAATCAGCGGACGTCCATCGATCAAGGCTTCAAGGCGATGCAGCAAATAATTAATCACCGGCACGCGGACTTCAGGGTTGTCGATGATGTCGGTGTAATCGAAACCGACAATATTGGCTTTGGTCAGATCAATGGTGTCGATAGGGTTATCGAACACCCATCCGAGCGAATTGCCCGAAGTCCATTTGCGCATGCGCGCGAACAGACCATCGTCGCCCATATTGGGTAGGCTTTTCTGGAAGTTGGTCATGTTGCGCAAGCGCATCGGAGTGTCGAGCATGTTTTCGACCGCGCGAAATATGTCTTCATCATCGCGCGAGGTGTAACTTGATTTGCCCGCCAGGACCTTGATCAAATCGCCCAGGAATTGCACGTTGGATTCATTGCGTTCGCACTGGAACGGATTGAAACCGGTTGGCTGGCCGTTCTCCAGCGCCATGTAGTTTCCGCCGCAAGCACGCACGAAAATCTCTGCGCCACGGTCTTTGTCAAAAAAGAAGATGGTTGGTGACGGCTTGAGTTTTTGCGCCTGGCTCAACAGAAAGTTGATCAACGCGGTCTTGCCGGTACCGGATTTACCGATCACCATGGTATTGGCGATGGCTTTTTCGCCAAGCGAGTTTTCTGCCGGATGCGTTGCGTGGAAATTGAAGTGATACGGCTGGCCATTGGTCGTTTGCAGCGTGGTGATGCACTCGCCCCAAGGATTGTTTTCTTTCTTTCCAGTGGCGAAGTTATGCAACGGCGACAAGCCAAGGAAATTGAGCGAGCTGACATTCGCAGGACGGGTGCGGTACTTCCAGTTGCCTGGAAATTGCGAATAGAACGAAGCCGTAACCGCCAGGTCTTCTTTTGCCGAGACGAAACCGGCATTCGACAGTTCGGCGCGCGTGCTAGCGATGTTCTGCGCCAGTTTTTCCTGCGAATCGGCGTACAAGGCGATAATGAAGTGATACTGGCCAAGCACGAAGTTGCCGGATGCAAGTTCATCCATCGCCTGATCGAGCTCGACAATCTGGCTAACCGCTTTATCGCCGGACGAAATCATCATTCCCTTGGTGCGATCAAGCACCTTCAAGGCATCCTGCCTGCCCATCGGACTAAACGAATGCGTGATCACGTATTCGAAGTCGAGGTACTTCAAGCCGTTCAAGATGCCGGGATAGGTACCATCGGTGTATTCCTTGATATTCAAAATCGCGCCGAAATGGTTGATGCCGTTCGGTGTATTGATGATGAAATCGCCGGTCTTGGCCGAGAACATGTGGCGACTGACCGGCAGATAGCTGTGCACAGGCGCCTGCAAAACCGGTACTGCTTCATCGAGACGATTTAGCAGATAGCCGAAGAATTCGAGTGTTTCGGAAAATACGATGCCGTTACTCGCTTCGTACATGCTCAGGCGGTAAGGCGAATAATCTTTCAGTACGGCTTCAACGTTGCCGGCCAATTCCTGGATCTTGGCGATCGCCTGGTCCTGCTCGGATTGCAATTGATCGGTATTCGCGGATTTCTCCATCATGCCCTTGCCGGATACGACCGGGCGATAAATCATCGTGAGATACAGTTCGTTCTGCATGATCTTCTGCGCCGACAAGGCACTGAAGTAGGCATCCGATAATTGCTGGTTAAAGGCATGGTCAAAACGACTATTGTTCGTTATGCGTCGCTTGCGGCGAACGTCGTGAACCCAGAATGCAAGGTTGACGAAATCCGGTGCCCGCAATGTCTGCAACATACGGTTGAATGTGTTGTGACGGTGTTCGATATCCCATTCTTCCCTTCCGACGAACGGCAAACCACCGAGATGCCAGGTCAGCAGGTAATCGCCGCCGGTGGTCTTGATCACCGAAGGGGAAACATGCGTCGATAGCTGGATAAATTCGCTGACGGGAGTATCTGGGGAAAACATATATCGATTTATTCCAATATTGATGAACAATTTAGTACGTGTCGCTGAACCATCGTATTTCTGAACTATCGGCGGTGACGTTTTCCGTCACCGCGATAGAACCGTTACTTAATTTCTCTTGCAGACCTGTCGATGTAGGCATTCGGCGTGAACACCCACATTCCCGAATGGTGTTTCAGGTTTCTGGCCCTGAACTTGAAACGCCAACGCAGGCCGAGCAGGTTGAATATCATTTCATCGCGCCTTGCCATCTGGCGCATGATAAAAATGACCACCGGGATACTGAGCAACCAGAGCAGGTTGAAATACATCGAAAACAACAAACCGCCGCCCGCTCCGATAAAAAACGGAATATAGGGAACGCCCATAAACATGGCCGGACGGGTGCAACCTCGAAACAGTACGTTTCTTCGCATGGGATTCTCGGTACTCAGTATGATCCTGTCGTCGTTATCAGGCGGTAGTGCCCAACAACATGCCGGCGATTTGACCTGCCGCGCCAATCAACAAACCGCCGATCAAGATGGGTGCCACATCAGCGATGCGCTTGTTGGCAAAAGCAATTTGATAGCCGGCGAAAATGACCGCGATGGTCACAACCGAAATGGAGGCGATGGTCAGCAAAGTCTGAATATTGGAAAAGAAGCCTTCAACCTTACCTTCGCTACCGGTCAGGGCCATGGCGCCGGACGCAAATGAAAGGGCATACATCGCAAAGACAACGGTGAAAACCGACAGGAAACGACTTGATTGAGCGCGGGATGATTTGATTGATTTCATGGTTAATCCTTTATTTGATGTTGTGACGGCAAAAATTAAACGTTGACACGGTGGAACATAAAAAAACTGCGTTAAAAAACGAAAGCTTCATCGGAACCCGATGCAGCTTCCTGCTTGGCTGACTCTATTGTTTTGACGAGTACCGGCGCTTGCGCCTGTTGCGAAGCCATTGCAAAGGCAGGAACCGCCTGCGGCCTTTGTTCGCTGAAGGCGACCGGCATCTGGTTTTGCATTTGCACTTGCGATGGCTGCACCGCAGCCAATGCAGGCATGGATGGCGATAGTGTTGCCGATGCCATTGCCGGCTCTATTCTTTGCTGTAGCCGTGGCTGTGCCGATACCGCATAAACGGGATGCCTGCTGATTCCGGCGATGCGGCGCGTTGGTTTGCCAACAACTTCAATCGCGGCGCCCAATGACTTCCCTGCCGAAGAGTCGTCGCCTTGACGCATGGAGGCAAAAACTTTCTGGACATAACCGTGGCGGTAACCGGTGACGCTGTTGCCAGAGTAGTAGCAGCTGAATGATTTGCCCCAATTACCGCCAAGGCGCTTGTAGCACTCGGCAAGAATTTTCGAGCCTGCTTGCAAGTTGGGGCATTCCTGGAATGCTTTTTCGTAGGAATCCAAGCCATATTT
Organism: uncultured Arenimonas sp.; assembly: GCA_964584915.1. Classification (GTDB taxonomy): domain Bacteria; phylum Pseudomonadota; class Gammaproteobacteria; order Xanthomonadales; family Xanthomonadaceae; genus Arenimonas. The sequence goes on from CAZPCE010000131.1 coordinate 3,365, forward strand.
GCCAAGATTGATACGGTTAACCTGAGCCAGTCCGAGCGAAAAGTTATAACCGCGTGTTTCCAGCATGCGAACCGTTGCCAGGGCTTCAGCCAGGTTTTTGGGCTGACGCACCAGATGACCGCCTACCACGCCGATGGCGTATGGGTTATAGGACGATTCGACATGCACGACATGCTGCATCACATCCATCGATACGGCCATGTTTTGGCAGTTCAGCAATTCCAAACCTGGTAGCAAGACCCCTCTCCTGTTAACGATGAATCAAATTACGAAAACATTTACTGCAAAACTTACTCGCTGAATTTTCTTTGGGGATCGAAATCGATCCCCGTGATATATCGCCGACCCGCATGCGCCTTGATGTGCACGAGCACATCGATGGTCATCATCAGCAAACGCTTGATCGTTTGGAATTCGAGCCCGGAACCTTCGGTGGATGCCTTCACCATCAGGGCCAACTGATCCCAGGTCTGCGTTGTGCTGCCCGCATGGCAACTTGTGATGGAACCCGGATGGCCCGAAGCGCAGTTACGAATAAAGTAGAAAGCTTCGTCGCCACGCAGCTCGGCCAGAATGATCCGGTCCGGCTTCATGCGGAGACAGGCTTCCATACAACTTTTGGCAGTAACGTTGCTCGCACTTTGGCCGCCCTTTGAATAAAGCAAATGCACGGCATTCGGTTGCGCAATAAATAATTCGCGTGCGTCTTCAATAGTGACGAGGCGCTCGTCTTCCGGAATATGATTCACCAGAGACTTCATGAATGTGGTTTTACCGCTGCCGGTCGCTCCCGACACCACGATATTTTTCTTATACAGCACGGCCTTCCGGAAAAACTCGGCGTAATTCCGCGAGAGCTTCAGTTCCAGCAATTCGCGATCATGATCACTAAGCGCACCGGCTTGTTCCAGTACCTGATCAAAAAAACCATCTTCCTGATACTGCTGGAGGGTTTTCATGTGCTTGGACGGCAAGCGAATCGTGATTGATACTTTTCCGGCATCACAGGCAGGCGGAATGACGAACTGTGCGCGCTGTCCGGTGGGGAATGTCAGAGAAACGACGGGGTCCGTGTCGGTAATCCGCTGGCCGGTATTGCTCTCGTTTACCACGGAAGTGCAGAACTGTCGTGCGCGCTCGAAATTTAATGTCGGCATTTCGATGCGTTGCCAACCCGATCTCGTTTCCAGATAAATTTCGCCCGGCCTGTTAATACAAATTTCGGTCACGTCCGGTGACGCCATGTGCTCGAGAATGCCGAGCACTTCGTATTGATAGTCGAGGAATTCGTTGGAAATCCTCGCGACGGGTGAGATATCGGTATCCACGATAGTTCCGCTGCCTTACCGGCGAGCCACAACGCCGGAGAAATCAACATCTTTAGCGACATAGACATTGATGATGCTTCCCTGGTTGACGGTGACCGTCGCAGGACGGCTCAGGTTGCGCTCAACCGCCTGACTGGCAAGTTGCTCCATGGTGCGCGCGGTATTGCTTTTGAATGGCGAGGTAATTACTTGGCCGCCGGTAGTGACACTTTCGGTTTCAGGGCCATATTTTTCCCCGGCAAACTTGAACGCATCGCTGACCAGACTGATAAGCAAGGCTGAACTTAGCTTACTTCCCCAATGTGCGTTGTACTGGCCGGGAACGCCGGCACCACCCAGATTATCGATACCCGGACTGGCCATCGAAACATCGATGCCATTCGGGGTGGTGATGCGATCCCAAATGACGGACACGCGGGGGATTTTCGGATCTTCCGTATTGTACTTGCCAGAAATTTTCGAGCCCTTCGGTAACAACAAACGACGGCCATTGATCGAGTAGACTGGCTCAGTGACGACGCATGACGTAAAGCCCGGAATATCGGTAATGATTCGCGTCTCGAGTACACAACGGATGTAGGTACCACGCACCAACAGCGAATCCGCGTTATTAATGAATTGGGCGCTGGTTGCATCCGCCGATTCAGACTTGTTGTTGCGATCCTGATTGTTTCCCGGCAGTGATGCCATCATGGCTTGCAAGTACGGATCATTCGAACCCTGCTGGCCATTTCCGCCAGACTCTCCGCCAGCACTGTTCATCATGCGACGTTCCGCAAGCGTTGGCTCACGTGGAAATGATTGCTGTTGTGCAGGCATATCCGGGTTTGGCTGCATGTAATCTTCAGCCGGCGGAGGCGGCAATTGTGGCGGCGGAATCATCGTTGGCTCGGCCATTTGAATGGGCTCGGCGGCAACGACATCATTGCCGCTTCCTTTCGGCAACTCGGGAATGACAACGGTCTCTTCGCGTGGCTTGGCCGATTCGTCATCGCTGGATGTCGCCCTGTTGACCAGCCAGATCGCCATCACCAACAGCAACGCAATAATGCCTGCAAGAAAAACCATCGCTTTCCGGTTCAGGCGTTGCAACTCGTTCGCTTTCAAACTCGGCGCATTGGCGTCCAGATCCGGAGTCGCAGAAGATTGCTGCTGATATCCATAGGAAGAACTGACGCCCGGTTCGGATGACTGTACGCCACCTTGCATATAAGGATTGTTGGGATCCTGCTGATTCGGAGGAAGGTTCTGATTCATGGTTGTTTGCTCCTGCGCAGGCCAACGACATTTTTGCCATGGCGGATAACCAGAAATGGATAGATGCCATGAATGATGATGGTGTTGTTTTCGATCGTGGTATTGACCACAAAGTCTTCACCGCTTTCACGTTCACGCGCAAATACCGCCGGGAAATTTCCGGTGGGAATGTCTTTGAGATCACTCATTTTTACGTAAGTGAACTGGCCGTCGTCATAAACACTCGTGGGCAACAGCCAGGATTGTTTTGTCCTGATGGTGCGATTGGTGGCGTAGTCGTAATTGAAGTTGTAATGCCTGTCTTTTTCCAGCGCCGTGCTGATCTGCGGCACATCTTCCGTCTTGGCGGCGAATTCGGCGTCGTTCGGATATTTGAACGTCACCTTGTATTGCACGCCCGCCTGTTTCGCTTGTTCGAGCGTAGTCCAATCGGTCGCCACCACCTTTAATTCCAGAATGTAGGAGTGGGTCGCGGTGCGAATCATCATGTTGGTGTCGACATCGACATTCTTGGGCTTGAGATAAAACACATTCTCGCGCCTAGTCATCTCCCAGCCGCTGCTGAAGCCGGTGCTGTAATCGAGAATTTTTTCGCTGGGGCTCAATTCAATCTGCGTCGTAATTCCCAGACCGGTGCGCACCTGATAGATGCGGCCGGCATCGTAAACATACTCGTGTACCACTTCGGCGCTAACCGAAGACGACAGGCAAGCGATGGCGAAAAAAATCACTCCCAGCAAATAGCTTTTACTTACTCGATTCATCGGGGGGTGACTCCATTTCCATTATTGGGTTGGTTCTGTTGCGGTAATGCCGTTCCAGCCGGAACAGCAGCAGGACTTTCCACGCCCGGCACTTGCTGATTCGGGATGACTGCGCCAGGAACAAGTGTTTCGGCCGGTGTCGGCGCGGCCACTGGCAATTGCTGCAGCTCGATTCCGACCGGAGGCGCGGCGGAATAATCGTTGTCAACGCGATAACTCATGACCTGAAATCCGAGCGGATTCAGTATTCGTTTCTGGTCATCCATCTTCAAATTATCTTTGTAGGTAAATTGAAGCGTTGCTATTTTGCTGTCGAGCGCCTGCGAAACGCCGGACGTCCTGTTGAACAAAACACGCTGAAAACGCACGGTGGCGCCGGTCGGCATTGCCGTCTTGCTGACGCGAATCAAGGCCGTACTTAAAATCTTGATTCGAATCGAAGAGCCTTTGTTGTAAATCTTGAATGGACTGTTCGGGTTGGTCGACGCATGCAGGGCGCGGTAGTCCGCCGCCACTTCGGGCGCGGCCATGGTGAACACCGTATCCCAATCGCGCTGTCCGATCAGATTGGCGTCATAGGATTCGCGGGCCAAGACGAAATGCGCGACATTGCTGACATTGATCGCTTCACTGGTCGTGATACTGTTGGCGCCGAAGTCATCCCGCAGCCGTGCAACGGTGCTGGTACCGGTATAGGCATCTGCCATGACCAGATAAGGCACTTCCTTCTTGAGGGGCAGCATGTAGAAATAGCCGCCGCCAAGAATCAGGGACATGGTGATTGCGGAAAATGCCACGAACCATGCGCGCCGTTCGCTGCGTCGGGCCAAATCGACTACGGTGACTTCAAAATTGATCGACTTCGATACGGCATTTTCTATATTCGGCGTTACCGCCTTGTTTCGGATTGTCATTTTTATCGTCTTGCGTGATTACGGGGGGATTACAACGCAGAGCTTGATTCCAGGGCCTGAAGCGCCTTAAGCAAAGTTGTTCGCTTTGAGTCAGGACAGTGCAGACACCTGTTTACGGACTTGTTGGAGCGGCACCTACCTCATTCGCACTCATGTCCGCCAGACGGACAACAATTTGATTTTGCTCGGCTACCACGACGACATGCTGTGATGCATATGCGGCAGACAATTGGCTTAAAGCATCCTGCATGTTGCTGGTGCGAATATCTGCGACCTGGGCGTGCAACGTAAAGTCAGAAGGATGCAGATAGGAGAGCGTCATCTTTGAATCCTTGGCCCAACGCTCCAAGGTGTTCTTCAACGTGCCGTCCAACGGAGACACGAAAAAAACATACGACTGGTATAGGGGAATTTCCTGAGGTGCTGCCGCGTAGCGATTAACAGGCTTCCAGCGG
>CAZPCE010000132.1:0-1228 GCA_964584915.1 uncultured Arenimonas sp.
TAGCCAGAACATTGGGGAATTATATGCGCTTATCCGTTTGGACTTTTCTGCTTTTATCAATGACCAGTACCACCGGAGTTGCGGCGGGTATCGCACCGAAGATAAAGGAAACGCAGCTTGATTACGCCGGTATGCGAGTGGAGTTTGACCAACCTATGCAAACATGGGCTGGAAAATTGCAGTTGGATAACATCAAGATCACGCCTGCGGTCGATTGTGAATGGACCTGGGACGACGATACCGCCATTGAATGCGATACCGGGAACAAGCCAAGGCAATTTCAAAAGGCCAGCTATTATCGAATCGAGGTCGGCAAAGGCTTTCTATCCCAGGAAGGTTTCGAGTTATCGCCGACAAGTCTTGTGCTCGCTACGGACGGACCGCAAATCGAGGCCGAGATCAAGGAGTGGAAAAACTCAGTTCCGCAGGTCTTGCTGGTCGTCGATCAAACCGTTACGGCCGAAGCCATACGACAGGTGATAAGCCCGAGCCTGGATTTGAAACCGCTTTCCTACCGGCTTGAAAAAATCGAAAACGAAAATCAGAACCTGAGCGGTTATTACAAGGATCGTGTCATTTATGAAATGAAATTTGACGCGACAGGTGTCGTTGATGGCCTGCTGAAAATAAAGATCAAGCCCGGGCTGCAAAGCACGATGGGCCCGGTCAAGGGCAAGCAGGATCGCCAGCTGCTGCACGCTATGGTCAATGAAGCATTCAATGTGCGAACCATGGCTTGCCGCAACCATGGGCAGTACTTGAGCGTAAAGCCGCCTGTCGATAAATCAGGCGCAATGCGATGCGCAAACGATATATTCATTGAATTTTTCCCGTGAAATCAGCAAAGCGAGTCTGGAGAAACTCAGGAAGAGCCTGCCCGATGGTTGGTCCTTCAGTACTACCGAATCGAACGAGTACTACTATTACAACCAATACAGGAACAGGACCGTCGATTCGCCGAGTGTCGCGCCAAATTATGTGCTTGAGCTAAAAACTGAAAAAGCGGCGACGCAGCACTTGCTTGAGTTTCCATCCGATACGACAAGTACCGACGGCCAAGCATTGAAAAAAACACTGCCGATCCTGTTCGATATTGGTGATTACGCGCCTTCGGTTGAAGCGAAACCATCGGTGGTCGTTCAGTTGCCGGGCGACAAGGTACAGCCCCTGGTCAGCATCGTGAATCCGGCAATTACTGCGATGCATTGGAATCAGCTCGGCATAGCCG
>CAZPCE010000132.1:1253-5496 GCA_964584915.1 uncultured Arenimonas sp.
AAGTTAAAAGCCGTCAAAAACAAGGCGTTTATTCCACAAACACCCAAACCGGATAAACGCATCCAGGAAAGCGGCGGATTGTTTCTGGTGGGTTCCAATGAGTTCTCGAACTTGAATTATGGCCTGGCTTACGCGCCATTCAACGTGTTGAGTTATGGGTCCGATGGAGAAATCCTGGTTTGGGCCACGCAGTGGCGTGACGGTGCGGCAGTTGTGGGTGCCGAGGTCGAAATCCTGCGGCTGGATAGCACCAGAAAACTATACGTGGTCGGCAGCGGCAAAACCGACAGCTCTGGAACGGCCAAACTTCTGGTAGACAACAAGGAGTTTTTGGCAACAGACTTGATGAGCCTGGTGAGAGTAAAGAGCAATGGCTCGGTTGTCGTCAGTCCGGCATTCGACCGGGCTTCAAATCGCTTGTCGTTTGAGCAGCAGCCCTATCGCTACGACAGCTACCGTAGTTACGACGGAGATGAGTCCCGTCTTGTATTCGGCGTGACCGAGTTGCCTTTGTACCGTCCGGGGGAAACCGTAAATTACCGTGTATGGTCCAGAAAAAAGAAAGCGAACCATCTTGTCGCCAACGACAAAAACAAAAAAGTCGAATTGCAACTCACGGATTTTTACCAAGGCAAGGCATTGCAGAATTGGGATGCCAATCTTGATTCGAATGCGAGTGTCGCAGGAAAGCTTCCTTTATCTCGTCTTTTGCCGGACGGTTTTTATTGCATAACCAGGAGCGAGCCAGAAGATCGCTATAACGGGGAAGAAAACGGCGCTTGTTTCCAGGTCGCCCGTTTTGAAGCGCAGCCGCTCTGGGCAAAATTGAAAGCCGATCGCGAGAGCGTGCTGGTCGGACAGAACCTGAACTTCGAATTGGACAGCGGGTTTTTTTCCGGTGGCCCGGCGGCCAGTATACAAATCCGCTACAGCGGCTTGAATACCATTCGCCGGATTGAAGACGCCTATCCGGATTGTGCGAGCTAGTCCTTTATCGATCCGTTCAGGGACGACGATGATCCCGATGCGGGATCGCCGGTCAGGAATAAAGCCTTGCCGAAAATGACCGATGCAAAAGGCAAGGCGAAGTTCATGTTGTCGTTCCAGAAGCCGTTGCAGGATGCAGATGAGGAAAAAGTCATTCCGTTCGGGAAAATGGAATTTTCGGCCGAGGTCAGAATTGACGGAAAGGCATCGGCCAGCAGCAATACCGTGTCGGTCAATTATTCGAGTTTTCCGAAATTCGTCGGTCTGAAAACGAAAGACTGGTGGTTGCAACAGGACAAGGACCCGGGTCTGGAGGCTGTGGTGCTTAGCCATGACGGCAAGGCGATGGCAGGTGAAGTTGTCGATGTTGGTATTTTCAAGCTGTTAAAAGACAAAACGGAAACGCGGGTAGGTGAATGCAAATTGCTCGCCGGACAAGCGTCGGCCTGCGGTTTCCGTGCCGATGAAGCCGGGCGATATGCGTTTAGGGCCGAAAGCAAAGATGCAGCACCAACGGAGCTTGTCCGTTATGTCGGCAAGGCCTATGCGGATGACGATGATGCGGAAAAACCCGGAGCCGGATTGCGGTTGCTTAAAGCCAGCGATGGTCAAAGTGCAGCACGCGTGGTACTGGAGCAACCCTACGACAATGCGACTGCGTTGCTCACACTCGAGTACGACCACATCCTGCACTACTGGGTGCAAAAGCTGAGCAGCAAACGCACGGAAATCGATATTCCGGTGAAAGCCGAATGGGCTCCCGGCTTAAGCCTTCGCGTGATTATCCGCCCGGTAATGAGCGATTCGGCAGCCGCCATGAAAGTAGAAACCCTGGATACCTTGCTGCAGATCGATATTCCAAAGCTGGAAAAAGCCGCGGTAAAAGTGAAGCTGGCCACGTCACGATATAGGCCGGGCGACGAGATCGAGTTGGAAATCAGCAATCCCGCCAATCAACAACGTTTTGCCACGCTGAGCGTGCTCGATGATTCGGTTTACCAGCAGGCCAGCCAGATCTGGCAATTCCAGGAGCCGGAAGCCAAGCATTGGTTGGGCATGCTGGGCTCTTGGGATACCCAGTTCTGGTATGGGCTTGAAGCCTGGCGCGGCGAAAGGAATTTCTTTTATACCGGCATTGGCGTCGCGGGCCATCGCAAAAGCAGGGTAGGGGCGTATGCGGGCGTTGGTATCACAGGCAATCGCATACAGCGGGTAGATGCCGAGACTGCGCAACCTGTCAGCGTCATCACCCGGGCGGATATAGAAAGGACTGGGCTGAACGATGTATTTGATATTTTAAATGGCATTACAGCCCAGGATGGTTCCGGCTTAAGCACGGTTTCAACAACCGGTGGTGACCAAAAGGAAATCGAAGCTGTCGCGGTAACGGGCAGCAGGATCAGGGCAAGTGAAGTTTTTCAACGCCAACCCGTCGCAAAACTTATCTTTGATCGGGCGAAAAACAATCCCGGCAAACCGATGCCGCGCGTACGTAGTCAGTTCGTCGATGCAGCTTACTGGAATCCCGATATCGTGCTGGCGCCTGGCGAAACGAAAAAAATAAGATTCAAGCTGCCGGATAATTTGACGCAGTGGCGAGTGCTGCTTTGGGCCAACGATGACGGCGATGATTTCGCGTTGACGCAAACAACATTCGAAACAACGACGCCAATTGAAGTTCGTGCCGGACTGCCAAGCCAGCTATTCATGGGCGATAACAGCAGTGCGCAGATTTCGGCACGCAATCAAAGCGATAAAGCCCTGGCAATCACGCTCAGTTCGGCATTGAACGGCGCGGGCGTATCGCTCAATAAAACGCAAAAAACGACGATCAACCCATACGCAGTACTCGAGCAGAGCCTTGCGTTTACTCCGACAAAAGCCGGGGACCTGAATATATTGTCGATTGCCGATTCGGCCAGGGAGACCGATGGCCTTTCCAGCGGCACGACCGTGCAGTCGCGTTTTGGTGAAGAAAAAATCCCGCAGGCTGGCTGGCTTGATCTGAACCAGCTGAATTTGACGATTCCAAAACTGCCGGTCTCCGCAACCGAGTCGAAAATCGATGTGCAGGTGTCTCGTGGTTTCTACGCCTGGACCGATGGCTGGTTGAAAGACTTGCAGGATTATCCGCACCGTTGCTGGGAACAAACCCTGAGCCGCGCGGTGGGTGGAGCCTATGCGCAGGCTTACGACAAAGATTCTGCCTGGAGCGATCGCCAAACGACGGTGAATGATGCACTTCAAGTTGCGTCCAGCTTCAAGGATGAAGATGGCTATTACCATTATTTCCAGAATGAAAACTACGATTGGGGTAGCGAGCCGAATATCGCATTGTCGGTTTATACCCTGAAGAGTTTCCGTTACCTGCAGAGTCTTGGATATCGTGTTTCCGAGAATCTGGTAAAAGACCTGGAAGAAAAACTCCCGGCCCGACTGGCAAGCGGCACCCAATTGGGAGTCAATGGTGAACCGAATATTCCTTGGGAAGCCGCCGCAACGATCGCTGGTGTGATTGAAAAACCGGAGCAGCTTGATGAAAATTCATTGGCAAGCCTCTGGCAAAACTGGCCAAAACTGAGCTGGTTTGCCCGCAGTGAATTACTGCAGGCTATGTCACGCAAGCCTGAATTTGCCGAACAGACGATGGAAGGGTTGCAGCGCTTGCGGGAAGCGGGCGTACGGCATGGGTTGCGCCAGATCATCGGCGATTCGCGGGATTTCAGTTACTACATGGGTTCGGATTTGCGCGATCAGTGTGCAGTCGTGGGAGCCTTGTTCAAGCTGGACAACTCGGAAGAGGGTCGTGCTGCCAGAGAGCGGTTGTTGCGAGGCGTTTACGATTTGTATGCTGGCGGTACTGCCAGCCTCGATACCCAATCCAGCGCCCAGTGTTTGATGGCTTTGCATGACGTTACCGGCAAAAGCGGAGTGAATATTGCCGATTCGAAAATCACGGTGACGCTGGATGCCAAATCGCAAACCTTGAGCCTGGCTTCCGACAAGCGCGACTTGAGCTGGCAATCGCCTTTGTCCACGACGAACAAGTTATTGTCATTGGCGACCGATGACAATGCCGGCGGCTCCATGAACTACAGTGCCGTTGTCAGTTACCAATATGATTTGCGGGAAGCGGAAGTGCGTGCGGTCGGTATCGGTTTGCAGCGCTACTATGATGTGTTGCGAAACGGTAAATGGACGCCATTGCTGAACAGCTCTTTGCGTGAAGGCGACTGGGTGCGAGTAAGGCTTATCG
>CAZPCE010000132.1:5506-7873 GCA_964584915.1 uncultured Arenimonas sp.
GTGCTAAAGAACACGGTGCAGGAAGGTGACTGGATTCGAGTACGCTTGTTGATAACGGCACCAAGAGAGCGCCATTTCGTCGCGGTAAGCGATTTTGCGCCGGGCGGTTTTGTCACACGAGACATCACCTTGAGCAGTGTCGGCGGTGCGAATGCGGCAAAAATCGGCGGTAACGGTTCCTACTATTTCGACTCGCGCCAGACCGGTTCGAGCGTGGTGCGGATTTATGCGGAATATCTGCCGGCCGGGCAACACGAGGTTTATTACTACGCGCAGGCGGTGCATCCGGGCAATTATTTTGCGCCACCGGCGATTGCGGAATTGATGTATGGCCGAGCGAGCCGCGCCAATACAAGTGCAGAACGCGTCACGGTTCAGGCAAATAAGTAGGCGGCCGGCCTGCTGCTTCCTGTTTTCCATAGTGTGGGCGCAGCAGGCGGCGCCCACACTGGCATATAATCAACGCCATGAGCCCGATTCAGAAACTACTCGAAGATTGTCATGCCCTGATCCGGAGCGATGCGACATTGATGGCGAAGTCGGATTGGGCCCCGCGTTTCGAGCAGGCCTTGAAGCAATTGCAGGCGGCAGAGGCTTCTCGAGTTCAGCAATTGCAGGATGTCGAAGACGCCGAGCATGCCCGTGATGCGGCCAACCTTGCCCGCATGAAAATCATGGGACAGCTCAACACATTGCATAAAAGCCTCGCCGCGGCCTTGCCGGAAATAGTGCATCACGATCCGCAGGCAGCAGCGTTGTTGCGCATCGAATGGTTGCTCAAGCACGGTACCGGTGATCCGACTGCCGCGGCGGCAGCCAAGGCGGCGGAAATGGAAGCGCCGATGCCTTCGCGAGAAGTGCTTGAAGCCGTTGTTGCCGGCAAGCGGCAATTCAACAAGGCGCAACTGGAATTTACCGTCGGCGAAGTGATGGTATTGACCGGTTGGGAAATGACGCCGATCGAACTGATCGAAAAAGGCGAACCCTGGCTGGCGAAGAAAGTGCTGGATCACCAGAATAAATAGGGTGCGCGTGTCGTGCTCCGCGTCCTATATCGTAAAAAACGGTGCGCCATAGGCGCACTCCATGAATCAACGGCGTGAATTCATCCCGACGCATTGCATGAATTCGGCACGCGTCCGGGCATCGTCGCGGAAGCTGCCCAGCATTTTCGAAGTCACCATGCTGACGGCGGTTTTATGGATGCCGCGGGTCGTCATGCATTGATGGCTGGCATCGACGATCACGCCCACGCCGAGCGGATTCAAAACGTCTTCGATGCAACGCGCGATTTGCGCGGTCATTTTTTCCTGCACCTGGAAACGACGGGCATAGGTTTCGACCACGCGCGCCAGTTTGCTGATGCCGACCACTTTGCCGCGCGGCAAATAACCGATATGGGCGCGACCGATGATCGGCGCCATATGATGTTCGCAATGCGATTCGAACGTGATGTCGCGCAGGATGATCATTTCGTCGTAGCCTTCGACCTCCTCGAACGTACGGGTCAGGAATTCCTGCGGATCATCCTTGTAACCACTGAACCAATCGCCATAGGCGTCGACGACGCGGCGCGGCGTGTCCAGCAATCCTTCGCGATTCGGATCTTCGCCGGCCCAGCGCAACATGGTGCGAATGGCTTCCTCGGCTTGTTCACGGCTGGGTTTGATAATGTCGGACATGGCGTTCTCCTGATGACAGCATCATAAGGCAAACAACCCGGCGGGAATTGAAAATCAGGTGACGAAGCCGTGCATAATCGACCCCAAACGGGGGAAGCCATGCCAAGCATCAACGTCAATGGTGTCGAGTTGTTCTATAGCGAGCAAGGCAGCGGTGAGCGGACCATCGTGTTCGCGCACGGGCTGTTGATGGACCACAGCATGTGGGATTTCGTGACGCCGCATTTCTACGAAACATGCCGCGTGATTTGTTTTGATTTCCGTGGCCAGGGCCACAGCCAGGATCCCGGCCAGGGTTATGCGATCGATATTTTGGTGGAAGACGCCGCCGCCTTGATCAAGGCGCTGAGCGACAAGCCGGTCGAATATGTCGGTCTTTCGATGGGTGGAATGGTCGGGATGCCATTGGCGGCGAGATATCCGCATTTACTGCGTTCGCTGGTTTTGCTCGACACGAGTGCGCAGGCAGAACCGCCCCATAATCTTCGAAAATATGCCGTGATGACGTGGGTCATGCGTGCGTTTGGGGTGAAGCCTCTGGTATCAAGAACATTGCCTTTGATGTTTGGAAAAACCACGGTGCGGGATCCCGGGAAACGCGAACTGGTCCAACACTGGAAACGGAAATTATCGGGATTGCAAAAGACGATTCTCGGACCGATTGCCGGCGTGACGCAACGGCGGG
>CAZPCE010000133.1:0-7864 GCA_964584915.1 uncultured Arenimonas sp.
TACCGTGCGCCCCAACGCGGCAACATGCTCCGGTTGCGTGCAAAAATCCCGCACCAAAGCCATGCAGCTATCGATGCCTTCCGGCTCGCCGGGATGGATGCCATTGTTATTGAAGAATACCGGGCGGCCTTCGCGCTTCAATTGTTCGCGATCAAACACGGAATCCGAAGTGATGATTCCGGCGTGCATCGGAATGCCATTATCCGATACGCCAATTTGGCTGAAATGCAGCACCGACGGAAAATCGGCAGCCAGCTTTTCATAAAACGAAATGCATTGCTGCCAGGTGGCTGTTTGATTCTTGTTGCCTTGTTCGTAAGGTGTCGGATAGTTGCCGGGTTGATTGTCGAGCATAAAAATCACGATGCCTCGGAATTAAAGTGCGAGGCGGCAAGTCTATCATTCCGATAAATTATTTCACCGGCAGCGCCGACTGCATTACTGGGTTGGTTTCAACGCGCCGACACTCCAGCGTGTGGTATCGCGGACTTTCACTTCAATGGTTTTTGCATCCCCCGGAAGCTGCCAAGGCAGCGGCAAATTATCGCTGACCATCGCGAGGCTATGCTGACCCGAGGCGACGCGATGAAAACTGAATCGTCCATTGGCGTCCGTTCTTGCCTGATAACGACCATCCAGCAGCACCAGGATATCGGCAACCGGCAGTTCATCGGCATTTCTAATGCCGTCCGCATTTTCGTCCAGATAAATTTCGCCGACCACATCGCCGGCGCCATTTGCGGCCGAGCCGCCGATAACGCCCATCGCACGGCCCGCGTTGTGCTCGTAACGCAAGGTCAGGAAAAATGATCTGTCATTTTCATCCAGATCGGTCGTTGGCACTTGCAAGGGGTCCAGATTGAATGGCGATGGACGACGCCCCTGGTTTTGAAAATAGGTTGCGGCCAACGACCAAGATGGCGTGATAGTCCAGTTCAGGCTCACGTTGGCTTCAACGCCCGATTGCGCAAGCGGCCCGATGCCATCTGCATAGCGCAGCATGCTGTCCCATCTGAAATGCGAACCAAGATCCTGCGAGCCATAAATTGCGACCGACCATTCCTGTCCGCTGCGATCAAAGCGATCATGTTGCTGCATGAAGCCCAACTTTGTGGACCATTGAAAACTGTCGATATTCGCAAAGGATTGATCCCAGCTGATTTGTTCGGATCGAAGCTCTTTGCTGCGGGCTTGCTCAATCTGGACGCGCGCTGTGCCGCTTCCGGTTTTCTTATCCATGAATGCCTGCAGACTTGAACTGCCGCCACCACTGGTAATTCTTGCGCTGGATGCACCACCGAAGCCCCAGCGGCTAGTCACCTGATAACGACCTTGTGCAGTGAAATAATTGATGCTGGACGTATCGCCGGAAACCGATTCGACATGGTCCAGACCGCCCGACCAAATCCATCGCGCTTGCCGAGATGCTGCCCGGTAGTAAATCCCCTGCAGATCAGATTGTACCGATTGCCCTGCCCATTCCAGCGTGGGGTCGAACCGGAATATGCCGTAACGATGTTCAATGCGACCGGGCTTGCTGATGCCATCAACCCAGACACCAATGCCATCACTATCGTCGTTCAGCAGATTGGCCTGGACACTGTTGCTGCCTTGCGACCAGCCGAGCGCCATCAAGCCGGAAACTTGCGTACTACCGTCATCATTTTCCGAACTGACGATGGTAGCGGCAGCTTGCAGTGGGCCATTCCGGGTTTGTCCGCCAACTTCGAATAAGGAGCCGCCACTGGTATCGAAATTGCTGAAACGGCCGGCAGAGCGGCTTCCGGCACGACCAATCGCGGCGTTTAAAATTTGTCCGTTGGAATTTCTCGCTTCGCTGCTGATGCCCAAAAAGGCCGGCGTTGGAAGTATGAAACGATATTGTTGCCGCAGCATCGACGGCATTGGTGCGCCAAGAGTGCCGAAACTATTATCGACCCGCCAACCGTGATTCAGCGCCATATCGCGCTGGTAAACCGTCATGCGTCCAATGACAGTGTCGCCTGCATTGTTTCGATTGGCGTCAACATCAAATGACCAGGCACCGTAATCGGCGGTTTCGAAATAACCCGAAACCGAAACACCTGCCTCATGCTGGACACTGTCGTTGTTCGAGGTAACACCTGCCCCCAACTCGAACCGCCAGGCCCTGGGCAAACCCGAGTCGTCGTAAGTCTCCGATTCGTCGAATTCGTCTTCCAGTACCTGCAATTGGTCTGATGCGATAACTCTATCGGCATAGTTCGAATTTGCATCGGTAGCCGCAACCTCCTGCCCAAGTGTTGGCGCAGACAAGCATAGACAGACCAGCGAACTTGCAATTTTTCTCATGTGCCGATCATTGTGAAACGGTAAATGCCACCGGCACGCGGTCTTTGCCAGAATCCAGTTTTCCGCTCACTTTTACCGGATAGTCGAGATCGGCGGCAGGCTTGTTTTCTTCGACCTGTGGAACCAGACCGATCAAGCGTGTTTCGCCCGGGAGTATCGGAAAACTCTCCGGAACTACTGTCCATTTCTTGCCCCTGGCATCGACAAGATCGGCATAGCCTTCAAGACGAGTGTGGGCATTGCCGCTGTTGGTCACTTTGACAGCAGGCACTTTTTTTTCGCCTACCATTTTTGTACCAGACGAAAGAATCTCCAGATTGGCGGCCACGTCACCGATCGCAAGATACACAATGACGGCAATGCGACCCGATACCGGCACGGCAACCTTTCCGGCAACGGTTTCCGGATCACCTTCCACCATGATGGCAAAACGACATTCGCCCGGTGTTGCATTCGCGGGAATGGCTACTTCAAAACGATAACGGCGTTTGCCGCGTGGCCCCAGCGTAATTCCCTTGGCCTCGATACCCACCCATGGGCGGCAACTTGATGGCGCCAATTCGGAAGCGAACACCGCCGACGCATTGGCATCGAGTGTCCAGTCGGCGGTATAAAAATTGAAATGCGCGTTTGCATCCGAGACATTGGTGATTTCGATCACTTCGCGATAGGTTGTGCCGGCTTTTGCGGACCCTTCGATACGGGGTGGCGACACCAGCGCCGAGAATCCTTGCGCATTCACGCCGGAGGAAACCAGCATTAACAAAATTATCGATAGACGATGAATGTTCATGGGATGTCGATCTCGAAAGTAAAGTTCAGAATTTCAGGTCGGAGCACGCGGTTGCCGTCGGCGCGCAAGGTAATCGTCAATGTATCCCGCAGCAGGTCCGAATCAATGGCACCGTCAAAAACGAGAACACGTTCACCCGATTGCAAATTGCCGGGAAACAAAACCTCGCTTTGCGATGTCCAGCTTGCTTGCACGAGCCCGGCCGCGGAAGTTTGAGCCAGCGTCATGTAAATTTTACCGGCCTTGCCTTTCCATGCCGATGTATTGAGTTCGACATCGACTACCAAAACGCCAGTGATTGCCGAGCTGGCTTTGCGTGTTGGCGCAACATCGACCCACTTTGTACGGACCAGCGGCTGACGAACATGCGAGCCACTGTCATCCACTGCAAACGTCGCCGCATGAACGGGAGCATTGATAGTCGCGCACATCAGTATCAGTAAAGCCGGCAGGCAAGAAATATTCATGGCGCACTCAATGTGTAAGTCGCACGGCCTGTGTAAGTCCCCGAGCCCACCACCTGATCATTGAGATAGGAAAATGCATGACAACTCTCGTTCCATGTATTGACGGGCAAAGTGGTGAGCGTTTGGGTACCGCCATTGAAGGTACCGCTGGGAATGACTTGGGCGCCTGTGTCGCCTATACCCGAACTGACCCAGCTGATCTTCGTAAATGAAATGGTGGAGCCGGCAGTCGTCAGCGGCGTGGAGGTGTTAACGCTGAGTGTCGCTGTGCCGGTAGCACCCGGAAGACGGAAGAAACCGCTGATGTAAACTTGGGCAGGCACGGTACAGAAAGTAAAGCCATCATAAAAACTGGTGGTGGTGGTGCTGTTGGATGTCATCGCCTGCGCGGTGCCGTTGCCGACCTGCGCCGCCGGTACGGTGACTGAAACACGATTGACCGTCGCGTTGTTTCCTGGGGTACCGCCCGCGTTATAAAGGCCGGTAAAAGTGCCATTCCCCACTTGCAGATAAATCGCCCGCGTTCCGGGCGTAATCGTCGTGGAAAATGAATGCGCTACCGAAGCAGGAAGTGCCGTCATGGCAACGATGAGACATGAAGATCGTAAAAACCTTGACATCATGCTGCCCTCCCAAAAAAAAGAAGCCGATTTTATTCGAATCGGCTTCTGAACTTACTCATAATTCGCAACTTGCGCAACCTTACCGAAGATGCGCCTACATTCATTTAAACGGAATCAAGGCATCGAAGCAGTATAGGTAACGCGACCACCATTAAGATTCACGCCACCATAAGTGCCCGATGCCACAACGGCATTGTTCAAATACGTGTATGTCCAACGAGCATCCTGATTCGTCACGCGATTCACCGGAGTCAATGCAATCGAGGTAGTGGCACCGCTCGCCAGTGCCGGTGCCGGCAAAGCCGTTGCCGAGGTCAATACGGCTGGCGTGGTCGTGATTTGGCTGTAGGGAATCGCTTCAGCAGCTACACCCGTAGTCAAACTACCGGTGGTGGTAGAGCTCAAAGTCACAATGCCGTTATTGCCGACTACTCGGGCCGTCACGACACCGGCAGTTAAATCACCACCTGTGCCTGCAACCGCCGTGCTATTGCCAACGCTGGCAGCAGGCACGGTGAATGTAATCAAATCCACTGCCGTGTTGTTGGCGAGGTTGGTACCGGTGCCCACGCGAAGGTAAATGATTTTTGGAATGACGATCTGGAAATCAAGCTTTGCCGAAGCGGTAATGGGGGTTCCGGTACCCGTGGTGAACTGGGACTCTGCATTTGCCATCATTGGCAGGGCAGCAAGAAATCCTGCTGCCAGAAGTGTTTTCGTAAAACGCATACGATCAATTCCTTTTCTGAATTAGGACGAATGAATCAGGTGATGATGAATCAAGGCATCGAAGCGGTATAGGTAACACGTCCGCCGTTGACGTTGACGCCACCGTAGGTACCCGATGCAGCCACGGCATTGTTCAGGTAGGTATAGGTCCAGCGTGCATCCTGGTTGGTAACACGATTGACCGGAGTCAATGCGATCGAAGTGGTGGCACCGCTGGCAAGCGCAGGGGCTGGCAATGCGGTTGCAGAGGTCAACACGGCAGGAGTCGTGGTGATTTGGCTGTAGGGAATGGCTTCGGCAGCAACACCGGTGGTCAGATTGCCCGTGGTGCTGGAGCTCAATGTAACGATGCCGTTGTTGCCAACTACGCGGGCAGTCACAACGCCGCCAGTCAGGTCGCCACCGGTGCCTGCAACGGCCGTACTGTCGCCAACGTTGGCGGCAGGTACCGTGAAGGTAACCAGGTCAACGGCAACGTTGTTGGCCAGATTGGTACCGGTACCAACGCGCAAATAAATGATTTTCGGCACGACGATGGTGAAATCCACTTTGGCCGAAGCCGTGATCGGCGTGGTGACACCGGTAGTGAATTGTGATTCTGCGCTTGCCATCATAGGCAGGGCAGCAAGAAAGGCAGTTGCCAATAAGGTTTTCGCAAAGCGCATATCATTAATCTCCGTAAGTGAAAAGAAGGACCTGAGTTGATGGGCGCAGTCTATTGATCGGAAATAATGTTTTTTGGTATTGCGTCACAGTTTTATCAAGTCAGTTGTGACAAGTAGTCAAAATCAATGCGTAACTGAACCAGCGTGTTACAGCCGGTAAAAATATACGAATTTTTTACGCTTTAAGAAGACGGTTTCAACACGTCGCACTGCCAAAAAGTTGTGACAGCCTGTTAAATCAAGGCTTTTGCGCAAGATTTGCGCAGGCAAAAAGTATTGTTTGGGTTTTCACCGAAGAAGCATTTCCGGAAAATGTTTTCTGCCTGCACGCTTGCAGGACCGTTCCATCCGCTCAAGGCATGGAGGCGGTATAGGTGACGCGACCGTTATTCGTATTCACGCCGCCATAGGTCCCTGGAGCCACGATAGTCTGGTTCAAATAGCTGAAGGTCCAGCGGGCGTCGCGATTGATCAACCTGCCGGAAGCAGGTATCAGGGCAATCGACGTGGTGCCGCCATCGACAAGCACCGGGTGTTGCAATACTTCGGCCGAGGTCAATGCCGTTGCGGCGGCAACGATCTGATTATGCGAGATCGTACTGCCCGATCCGTTCTGCAATGCTCCCTGCGTGGTGGAATCAAAGGTGATGATGCCGTTGTTGCCCAATACCTTTGCCGTCACCGAGCCGGCACCGAGATCGCCCGATGCCGCCGTCGCCGCGACAGCCGAGCCGTCGCCGACATTGGCGGCATTCACATTGAACGTTATCAGGTCGACATTTGCGCTTGTCGTGCAATCGGCACCGGTGCCAATTCTTAAAAACAATACTTTCGGAACTTCAATCTGGAAATCGAGCTTTGCCGACTCCGCAACGGGACCCGAGGCGTTTCCGGAAAAGCGGGACTCGGCGTTCGACGTAACCGGGAACAAAGGTAAAAACGCCGCTACCAAAAAAATCTTGGGAAAGTCCATATCGTAACCCTCCGTTCGCTTCCGGAATATCCGGATAACGCAAAGCCAGTCTACGCAAGGTGCTCAAACCATAGCGATTCATTGATCACAGATCCACAAGGCGAATTTCCCAAAGTCGTTCAATTTCGGTGTGCGGTTCACAGTTCGGGCAAAAATATTTATTGCGGCGAAAAAAATCCACCCTACAAGGCGGCAACATGATTCATGAACTGCAGGACAGCATCGAGCAACCTGCACGATTGCGGGCCCATTCAGGTCGCGGCAATGCAAAGCGCTCCCGACCTGTTTGTTCCGTGTATGGATTGCTCAATACTTCCATCAACGCATGCAATTCCGTTGCATCACCCTGTTCGGCGGCATCGATCGCCTGTTGCGCAAGCCAGTTCCGTGGCACATAAAGCGGGTTGACCGCATTCATTCGGTCGCGTCTCGAGGCACCGGATTCTTCCTGCTGCCCGACTCGGGTTGCATAGCGTGCAAGCCAAGCAAGCAAATCGCTGCCCTTGGAATTGCGCAAATCCATATCGTAGAAAACAGGTTCGAACGGCAGCAATGAAACCGCATTCAAATCGATCGCGGCCAGCGTCCTGAAAAACAGCGTCATGTCGATTTGAAGTGTTTGCATCAGTCGGAACAAATCCTGCACAAGTCCGGCGTCGCCATCCTGCTGATCCAGCAAACCCAACTTGGTCGCATTCATTTCGCGATGTTTTTCGTTGAACACGTCACCGTAACGGTTCAGGCCTGCATGCAAGACTTCATGGTCCTGCAGCAGGGGCGCAACCGCACCAGCCAGCCGGCTCAAATTCCACTGCGCAATCGCAGGCTGCTTGCCGTAGGCATAACGGCGCCCCTGGGCGTCGGTGGTGTTGGGCGTCCAGTCGGGATCAAAGTTTTCCAACCAGCCATAAGGGCCGTAATCGATGGTCAATCCGAGTATCGACATATTGTCGGTATTCATCACGCCATGCACGAAACCGACGCGCATCCAGTGCGCCATTAACTCGGCGGTACGTTCGCAAACCTCGATGAACCACTCGCCGATTTTATTCTCACCGCGATCCCGTAAATGCGGAAAATCGCGCGCAATGCAAAACCCTGCAAGTTGTTTCAACAACTGGATGTCGCCGCGCGAAGCCGGCAACTCGAAATTTCCGAACCGGATGAAACTCGGCGATACCCGGCAAACGATGGCACCCGGTTCGGGCTTTGCATCGCCGCTGTAGAACATGTCGCGAACGACCTCTTCGCCACTGGTGATCAACGAAAGCGCACGCGTGGTG
>CAZPCE010000134.1:0-219 GCA_964584915.1 uncultured Arenimonas sp.
GGCACGGCCATAACCGCCGGTTGCCAGCACAACGCCGTGTGCACGGAATAAATGCAGCGTGCCTTCGGCCATATCCAGCGCCAATACACCGCGACAAACGCCCTCTTCGTCCATGATCAAATCAAGTGCGAAATATTCAATGAAGAATTTCGCATCGTGTTTCAAAGATTGTTGATAGAGCGTGTGCAAAATCGCGTGGCCGGTACGATCGGCGGCGGC
>CAZPCE010000134.1:229-7722 GCA_964584915.1 uncultured Arenimonas sp.
CGCCACCATCACCGGTGCAGGTATGGGCTGAAGTCGCGGAGAAATAGGCGCGGCCATAACCACCGGTTGCCAGCACAACGCCGTGAGCGCGGAACAGATGCAGAGTGCCTTCGGCCATGTCGAGAGCCAGTACACCGCGGCAAACGCCCTCTTCGTCCATGATCAAATCGAGTGCGAAATATTCGATGAAGAATTTCGCATCGTGTTTCAGGGATTGCTGATAAAGCGTATGCAGAATTGCATGGCCGGTACGATCCGCAGCGGCGCAAGTACGTTGTGCCGGCGGTCCTTTACCGTATTTGGTGGTCATGCCGCCAAATGGGCGCTGGTAAATCTTGCCTTCTTCGGTACGTGAAAACGGAACGCCGTAATGCTCGAGTTCGATAATGGCCGGAATCGCTTCGCGGCACATGTATTCGATCGCATCCTGG
Source organism: uncultured Arenimonas sp. (assembly GCA_964584915.1). Classification (GTDB taxonomy): domain Bacteria; phylum Pseudomonadota; class Gammaproteobacteria; order Xanthomonadales; family Xanthomonadaceae; genus Arenimonas. The sequence continues at coordinate 661 of CAZPCE010000134.1, forward strand.
TCACCCAGCCAATCCGAACCTTTTACGGTATCGAAAAAGTGATAGCGCCAATCGTCTTCGCCCATGTTGCCGAGTGCGGCGGAAATGCCGCCCTGCGCTGCCACGGTGTGTGAACGGGTTGGAAATACTTTCGTCAAACAGGCCGTTTGCAGGCCTTTTTGTGCCAGACCGAAAGTGGCGCGCAAACCAGCACCGCCTGCGCCGACAACGATCATGTCGTATTTGTGTTCGGTAATTTTGTAAGCCGTCATGATGGGATTTCGCCTCAGGCAGAAAAAACGATGCGGCCAATCGCGAGAATCGAGGCGATGGCGGCAATGGCGTATGCAAACTTGATAATCAGCTGCAGGGTGATTTCCTGCCAGCCATGGATATAGTCTTCAACAACGACTTGCAGGCCCAGACGGGCATGCCAGAAGATGGCGATAACGAAACTGACCAGCAAGGTGGCGTTCAGGGGTTCCGCGATGGCCGAGCGCACCGTGAAGTGATCGGCACCGATCAGGCTTACGGCGAAGTAGATAAACCAGGGCGACAGCACGAGCAGTGCGATGGCGGTGACGCGTTGCATCCACCAATGATTGACACCGTCTTTTGCAGAGCCAAGACCGCGTGCGGTGGCTAAAGGATCGCGCATATTGCTCACAGTGCACCTCCGCGAAGCGCAACAAACCAAAGCAAGGCAGTCAGGACCAACGATAGGAAGATCACCAGATAACCGGTCTTGACCACGGTTTCGATTTCCATTCCCCAGCCAATATCCCAGAGCAAATGACGGATACCGTTGAGCAGGTGGTAAATCATGCTGGCGGAAAAAGCGAACAACGCGAGTTTCCCGAACCACGATGCAAGCAGCTGCTGGCACCATGCGAAGCAATCTGCATCACTTGCAACACAAACCAGCCACGCCGCCAGAAACAGCGCACCTATCGCAAGAACGACGCCGGTGGCACGGTGGAATATCGATAAGACACTGGTGATTTGTTTCTTGTAGATATCCAGATGAGGTGATAACGGTCGCTGTCTAGCTGCCATGGATGCTCTCTCTATAGTGGATCTAATAATATGAATTCAGATGCGACAGTCGCGTCAAAAATCGATGCAACGACCGTTTTTTTCCCAGTCGCCATAACGCGTTGGCTCCGGCCCCTTGCGGCCCCCAATTTCTGTCGGCAGCTTTGCTTCCGGCTGGGCAGGAGAATCCGAAGGCTCCTGCGGAACAATGTCGTCGTCTGCGTCGGGTTTCTGGCCTATCATCTGCATTCTTTCTCGAAAGATGAATTTTAATTCCCGCGCCTATGTCCGACAAGCTGAATTTTTATCCCGAATCCCTGGGCAGACTGCAGAGCTACAGCCTTTTGGTACTGGAAGGCCCGGATGCCGTGGCTTTCATCCACGCGCAAAGCATGAATGACGTGAAAGCGCTGGCCGATGGCCAGTGGCACTGGAATGGCTTGTTGAACCCGAAAGGACGCTTGATTGCGCTATTTGCACTGCTTCGTGTTCGGGCCGATTTACTCTATCTACTGATGCCCGATTTGGCAGCGGAAAAAATTCGCACGCATTTGCAGCGCTTCGTTTTCAGAAGCAAAGTGAAACTGGTTCTGGATACGGCTAAAGTTTTCGCGGCCGAATTCGACGTTGAACCGGAATCGAGTTTGCCGCGTGATTACATCATGGGCGATCCGGAAAATGGCCTCGCGCTCGATTTTTCATCGGTCACTTTTTCAAGGCTGCTGTGGCTATTGCCAAGCAATCTGGTTGCGGACGTTCCATCCAATGCCGCCATTGAAGCAAGATGGCGAGATGCCGATATCGAGCACGGGCTGCCGAGGTTGTCCGATAACCAGGTTGAACATTGGACCCCTCAAATGCTGAGTCTTGAGCGCTTGAACGCTTTCAGCCTGAAAAAAGGCTGTTATCCAGGGCAGGAAATTGTCGCCAGAACCCATTACCTAGGCCAGGCAAAACGGCAAACCCGTCTGGTGCAGGCGGAACATCTTTGTCCGGAAATGGCTATATCCCGCGGGCAGGAAAAGGTCGGTGAAATTATCTGCACCAATTCGCAACAGGATCGGGGTCTTGCAATAATGCAAAGCATTTCCGACTCCGATTCGCTTGTCTGCAGTGAAAACCGCGTGATGCTTTTACAAGCTTTAACAGGATTACAGCGACCTGTTTAACAGTTTACCCCTGTTTTGTTAGCACAAATATTGGCTTAAGGCGTATTCTTTGCTATATCGAGATCCGAAGCAGGAGGAACAAATGGAAAATCCAAAGATTAAACATGCCGGTTTTTTGACTGGCCTACTATTAATGTTTGCGTCCATGCAGGCCGGTGCAGCCACCTATACCTTGACGGTGGAGCCCAACTATCCGCCAGCACAGGCACAGGAAGTCTACAAGCCGCTGCTTTCCTATCTTTCCAAGGCCACGGGCCACACGTTCGTCCTGAAAATCGCGCCCAACTACCACGTGCATTGGCGCGACATGCGCAGCAAAGCCAAAGTCGACTTCACGTTTGAAGAAGCCCATTTCACGGACTACCGAGCCAAGCGCCAACGCATGATCCCATTGGTACGTGTTGTCGAGCCGACCAAATACACCCTTCTAATTAGCGATGAAATGGCGGCTGGCGGAGCCCAAGGCCTGATCGGTCATCGCATCACCAGCATGTCGTCACCAAGCCTCGGTTATCTGCTGCTGGGTGAAATTTACCGCAATCCGATCGCCCAGCCTGAAATCAAATCCTTTGCCGCCAACCTGAAAGACGGCGTGGAAATGATTTTCGCCGGTGAATCCGATGGCGCCATGGTGCCCAGCTACATCGCTGACCAGTACAGTAACCTGCAACCGGCCATGGTAACGCGCGAGCTGCCCGGCCGGGCATTGTCCGCGCACGAATCGGTGCCGGCCGATGTTCGCAACGCGGTCAAGAACGCGATGCTGAAATTGCACCTCGACAACAATTTATATGACGTGATCAGCGAACTGGGTACCGCCAAGTTCGTGCCGACAAACGCTGCGACCTATGCCGGCAGTGAAAGCATATTAAGTGCCGCTTACGGTTACGCGCCGCCTAGCTACCTGAAAAACGTACCAGCCCCGGCCGCTCCGGCGGCTCCCGCCAAGAAACCCTGACCGGTTTTTTGCAACCAAACAAAAACCCCAAGCAAGCTTGGGGTTTTTTTATTGATTCGATTTACGGGTCACGTCAACCTTCGGTCTCGAAATAAATCAGGTCGTTGGCGTTTACCGAACCCGACTGCCCCATGCTTATCGTGCCGGATTTGCGCAAATGCAATTCGTCGCGATGCAGGCGGAGCTCGTCGTCATCACCCAGCTTGATGTAGGTGGCATTGGTCGAGCGGTCGGCGATCATGAAATGGCCGCGTTTGAATTCGATTTGGGCATGGCTGCGGCTAACCCAGTCGGCTTCGACGGTGAGGTTGTTGCTGCCTTCGCGGCCCATCATGAAGGGTTCGGAGTTTTGATCCAGTTCGACCAGCTTTCCGCGGTGGCGCAGGGTCAGCTTGGCGATGGTTTCCACGGCACCGGGCAAATCCTGCAAACGGATCGCGCTCTGCACCATCGTCATGCCGGAAGTGTCTTCCTGCCAGATCACGTCAACAATATCGATCGGGAACAACTTGCCATTCACCCGGGCCTTACCCAGGCTGCGGGTTTCAGGCATTTTCCCGGAAACCGATTTGGTGGTGCTCAAGGTGGTGACGATTTGTTCGCGTTTTGCGAGGGAAGCCATTCGGGCTGCGGTATTCACTGCATCGCCGTAGACATCGCCGTTTTCATCCAGTGCTTCGCCGAAATGAAGCCCGATCCGGATTGCCAGGTTATCGCGGACAAAATTGATGTCCCTGGCCATTTTCCTTTGCATGTCCACGGAAGCCAGAATGCCGTTCATCGCTGCTGGCAAGGTGCACATGATTTCGTCGCCGATGGTCTTGATCACCCGGCCGCCATGTTGCACGCAGATATCCGACAAAGCCGTCAGGACCGCCGAAATAAGGCGTCGTGCTTCGACATCGCCCTTGGTTTCGAATATGCGGGTGCTGCCGCTGACATCGGCAAACAGGATGGCTTGTGGACGTGATGAACTCATAGGACAGAGTGTAACCCGAGAGAGCGAGCTTCGCAGCTCTACAGTTGAGAGTTAACGAATTTAGACAAGTTCTCCGGCCATGGCCACGATGTCCGCCTCACTCGGGATCACCAGGAATGCCGCACCTGCAAGCGGGGTATAGGTGTCTTGCCCCACTACTCGGCGTAAAGGTTTCGGACCCTGGCCGGACTCGACAACGGCGGTGATGATGCCCTCGCCTACGCCGGCACTGCGGCGCCCTTCATCGACCACCATGATGCGGGAACATTGAGCAGCATGTTTGGCGATTTCCTCGGTATTGAGCGGTTGCAGCCACCGCAAATCGACGACACGGACTTTCCAGCCATGGTTTTTCTCGATCTCGCGGGCGGCGCGCAAACTCATCGGTACGCCGTTTCCGAAACTGAAAATCACCAGGTCATTGGCCGTCTCGTTATAAACCCGTGCCGAACCGATCACCATGGACTCTTCAGGCGATGGATACTGGGTTAGCCACTGCCCGTCCCCGGCTTCGTAAAGGTCCTTGGTCATGTAAAGCGCAATCGGTTCCAGATACGCACAGACCCGGCCATCGACTTTCGCCAATGCCATCATGCTGCGCAGCATGGTCGCGGCATCATCGCCACGGCTTGGGCAGCCGACGACCAGACTAGGGATATCACGCAAGGCGGTAATCGAATTGTCATTGTGGAAATGGCCGCCGAAGCCGCGTTGGTATCCCAGCGACGCAATTCGCATGACCATCGGATTCCTGAATTGGCCATTGCTGAAGAACTGCAGGGAGCAGGCTTCGCCGCGAATCTGGTCGCAGGCGTTATGGAAATACGCCAGATACTGGATTTCCGGCAACGGCAGCATGCCCATGTTCGCGAAACCCTGGGCGAGGCCCAGAATCATCGTTTCATCAAGTAAGGTATTGAAAACGCGAGCGCCCTTGAACGATTTCTGCAGGCCTTTGGTGACCGTGTAAACGCCGCCCTTCTGGGCAACGTCTTCACCGAACAACAGGGTTTCCGGATATTTACAGAACAGATCGTGCAAGGCGTTGTTGATCTGGATCGCCATGTGGCGAGGCGCCAGTTTTTCCGGCAATTTGTCTTCGCCGCCGAATATCGCGACACGCTTTTCGGCGTAATCGGAGCGATCCGCTTCGGCTTTCACTTTGTCGGGCGTGTACGGAGCCAACGGCGCCATCACATCGGCCAGACTGTCGAGCTTCGGCAGGCTGTCGGCTTTTTCGGCCGCGGCAAAGCAGAGTTTGCGGGTGGCTTCGTATTTCGCCAGTACTTCTTGTTTGGTCATCAAACCGGAGCTCAGAGCAATTTCGGCCGAACGCAATAATGGATCGCTGGCTTCGACTGCCATCAGTTCTTCAAAGCTGCGCCATTCGATTTCAAAATCGGTACCGGCATGGCCCATGATGCGGGTCGTTTTCAGGTGCAGGAAGGTCGGGCGGCGCGTGGTGCGGCAATGATTCACCGCACGGGCAACTTGCTCGTAACCGCTGGCGATATCCAGACCATCGGCAAAGAAATAATCCAGACCGGGACGTTGCTGAAAGGCATTGGCGATCCAGCCGCTCGGCGTTTTCACCGATATGCCGATGCCGTTGTCTTCGCAAACGTACAGCACCGGTGCCGGCAGTTTTTGATAGGCCGTCCATGAGCTGGCATTGAACGCGGTCTGCGCGCTGGCATGGTTGCTGGAAGCATCGCCGAAACTGCAAATGGCAATGCTGTCATCGGGGATCGGCAAGCCATGACCGATGCGCTTGGCCGCTTCAATCGCCACTGCCGTGCCCAATGCTTTGGGCAGATGCGAGGCAATGGTGGAGGTTTGCGGCAACACCCACAACGGCTTGCTGCCCCACACTTTGTGGCGGCCACCGCTGGCCGGGTCTTCGGCACTGGCAGCAAAACTCAGCGCCGAATCCATGATCGGATCCATGCCGGGCAATTTGCGGAAACGCTCGGCCATGAAGCCGCCGCTGCGGTAATGCAAAAACGCCGGGTCGGTATGCCGCGCCGCGCGCGCCACCATCGCATTGCCTTCGTGACCGCTGGAGCCAATGGTGTAGAAAACCTTGTTTTGCACGCGCAGCACACGCGCCATCAAATCCAGATGCCGTGAAATCAACTGCGATTCAAACAGCTCACGAAAGCCCTGCGCAGTGAGTGCACTGCCATCCAGGATGGCTTCCCCCGGCGCCGGCTTTGACTGTGGCGTGCCCGCCCAACCTTTCACAAACTCGCTGAAATTGACATCGCAAATTTCAGCGCGGTTGAGCCCCTTCATGCGGGCCGGAATGGGATTGGGAACGGTGGCGAAGCTCATGCTGTTCTCGTGATTGAATTAAGGCAGGTGTCGTTGTTGCCAATGCACACGGGTCTGACCCCAGACCTCGATGGCCACATGTTCGAACGGCGGCGGCAAGGTGCCCGGGCCTTGCAGCGTCGAGCCCAAGCGCTTCGCCACATTTTGTGAGGCGATATTGTCCGGATCGATGCAATGGATGATGTCGCTCCAGCCGAGGCTGGCAAATGCCCAATCAATGGCGGCACTACCGGCTTCTGTGGCAAAGCCTTTACCCCAAGCACGCGGGTGAAACGCATAGCCAATCTCGTTGCCCGGCCAGCCTTCCGGCTTCCACGGCCCGATCTGGCCCAGCCACAATCCGGTGGCCTTCTCAATCACCCCAAACATGCCAAACCCCTGCACCAGCCACGCGCCGGGTTGCCACAGAAAACGCCGCCAAGCTTCCGCACGGCTCACCGCGCCACCAATGAAGCGCGCGGCATCGGGATCGCCCTGCATCTGCGCGAAACCATCGAAATCCTCGGCATGCGGTGGGCGCAGGATCAGCCGCTCGGTTTCGATGTGGATGTCGGGGAACGCCATGATGATCTCTCCGATTTGTCATTCCAGCAAACGCCGGAATGACG
>CAZPCE010000135.1:0-3843 GCA_964584915.1 uncultured Arenimonas sp.
GCGCACCGATGTGTTTGCAAATGCCGGCGGCGATGATGCCGATCGGGCCGGCGCCGGTGATCAGCACGTCTTCGCCGATCACGTCGAATTCGAGCGCGCAATGCGCGGCATTGCCGTAGGGATCGAAGAACGAGGCGAGTTCGGAAGAAATGCCGTCGGGAATCGGCCACAAATTCGAAGCTGGCATCGCGATGTATTCGGCGAATGCGCCGGTGCGATTCACGCCGATGCCGATCGTGTTCGGGCAAAGATGCTGGCGACCGGCGCGGCAATTGCGGCAATGGCCGCAGACGATATGGCCTTCCGCCGAAACGCGATCACCGATTTTGTAGCCGGTAACGCCTGGCCCCAATTCCACTACGCGACCGACGAATTCATGGCCGATCACCAGGCCGGGTTTGATCGTGCGCTGCGACCATTCATCCCATTTGTAGATATGAAGATCGGTGCCGCAAATCGCGGTTTTTTCGAGTTTGATCAGGACTTCGTTCGCACCTGGAGTGGGAACCGGAACCTGTTCCATCCAGATACCTTTTTCGGCATGGCGTTTGACCAGCGCTTTCATCATTGCAGTCATAGTGGGCACCTTGTGAGCGTGCCGCATTATACCCTTGGCGAGCCGAAAATCCGGCTAAAACTCCATGCGCCAGCCGAGGGCCAGGCTGCGTTCCTGCAGAAAATCATGGGCAAAGCGCTGGCGATATTCGAAAAACGCCTGATGCCCCTTTTTCATCACGAGGCTGACGCCAATGCCGACTTCGCCCCATTGGGTGTCCGGGTCGGAGGTGTTGAACAGGATATTGGTATTGGTGCTGTCCTGTGTAAATTGCACTGCCAATTGGCGGCCGGGATTGTCGAATTCCTTTTTCAGGCCCAGACGCGCAGTCGGTATGAGCACGCCCCAATCGACGGAGTAGGTTTTCGATACGCTGAAACTGAGCGACCCGGTTCTTGATTTGATGTTTCTTTCACCGACATCGATGCCGAATCCGTTGCCGCCGGTTTCGCTGTAGGCCTCGAGCCTGGTTTTCGATTGATCCATGCCGAGACTGATGCCTCCCGACCAGGCATTCTTATTCCATAACCATGAACCAGTAACGCCGGCCACATTGCGTGATACACCCGGCGAGGCGGTTGCCTGCGATGAAAAAGTCTGGAAGTTGCCCGGTGTGGTCTGGATCGTGTAATCGATATTGCGGATATTCTTGGTGTCGCCACTGAAGCGGCCGTAATACGCATCAAAACTGAAATGGTCGTCGGGACTGACATTGGCCGTGAACAATGCGCCGTTCATGCTGGAATTATTGCTGCTACCGGATTGGTCGAAATCGAGAGTTTCGCGCGTGTGGTTCAACGCCAATCCCAGAAGCAGATGAGTATTGACCTGATAGTTCACGCCGCCGGTAAAGCGGTCGGCACTGCCGTCAAAAGCGGCCTCATTGAAACTGGTGTCGCGATCCAGTCGCCCGAGATCGGCACTCAGGAACACGGACCAACCCTGGCCCAGGTCTTCCGAGACGATTTGATCCTGCTGCTGGCTGCGCGTGCTGGCGCGGCCCTGGCCAGGCAACTCTTCGAGTCTTTGTCCGGCGGCGATGCGTGTCGCCCGCTGTGGGTCGGTGGAGGCCAGGTATTCCTGGCAACGCGTAAAAAATGCATTTCCCGGCGTCGCGGCGGAGCAGATGCCATTCAATGCCGTACCGAGTGACCCGGTGCCATTGTCGGCTTGCGCCAAAACGGGAGCGCAAGACATGGCGATAAAAAGCAGTTTACGCATCGTGATTCGCCCCTGTTGAATCTTTGATGGCCTAGCTAAGCATGACTTTTGGGATACATGCAAGCAAAACGGGGCGTAATAAGATTAGCGGTCAAAAATTCCGGGGATGTGCGCTCATGCGTGTTTTGTTGGCGGGTTCGTTTTTATTATTGAGTTTCCAGGTGGCAGCGGCAGAAGGCATGTGGGTTCCGGAGCAATTGCCGGAAATTGCAGGGCCATTGAAGAAAGCCGGATTAAAGTTGGATCCGAGTCAATTGGCCGATCTTACTGGTCAGCCGGTCGGAGCGGTGATCAGTCTCGGCGGCTGCACTGCCAGTTTCGTTTCACCCGATGGTCTGGTCATTACCAACCACCATTGTGCGACCAGTCAAATCCAGCTGAATTCCACGCCGACCAAAAATTTGCTGGAAACCGGATACAACGCGGCAACGCAAGCAGACGAACTGAGCGGCGGCCCGAATGCACGCGTATTCGTGACCGAAGCCATTACCGATGTCACCGAGAACGTAAAAAGCAGATTGAACGAACAAATGGATGGTGCTTCGCGCGACAAGGCGATCGAAGCGGCCGGTAAAGCGCTGGTCGGCGAATGCGAAAAAACACCGGGTTACCGTTGCAGCATGTCGCGCTTTTTCGGCGGCTTGCAGTACAAGCTGTTCAAGCAACGCGAGATCAAGGACGTACGCCTGGTTTACGCGCCGCCGCGCTCGGTCGGCAATTACGGCGGCGAAATCGACAACTGGATGTGGCCGCGCCACACCGGCGACTTCACCTTCTTCCGTGCCTATGTCAGTCCGACCGGCGAATCGGCGGCATTCGACAAGGCCAATGTGCCTTATCGTCCGAAACAGTTTTTACGTATCGGCAGCGATGGTTTGAAGCAGGGCGAGTTCGCGATGATTGCCGGCTATCCCGGCAGTACCGCGCGTTACGCGTTGGCGCCGGAATTCGCCAACACGGCAAGCTGGTCTTATCCGACCCGCGTGAAAAATTTCAGGAACGTTATCGCCCTGATCGAAGAGGCAGGCAAGAAAGATCAAAGTGTAAAAATCAAATATGCGCCGACCTTGCGCGGCCAGTTGAACACGATGAAAAACTACCAGGGCCAGCTCGATACCTTCAACAAGACCGGTTCGGTCGCACAGAAAAATCGTGAAGAAGCGAAAGTGCTTGCCTGGCTGGCAACGCAAGGCAAGAAAGGCGAAGCGGCTTTGAACGCACATGCCGAGTTGGTAAAACTTTTTGAACAACGCAAGAAACTGCAGGCCCGCAACATCGCCATTGGCGGCATGGGCGGGCTTTACGGCACCGCACGCACGCTTTACCGCATATCGATTGAAAACGAAAAGCCGGATGCGGAGCGCGTTGCCGGTTACCAGCAACGCGACATGGCAAATCAAAAAGGTTCGATTGACACCTTTGAGAAGCGTTTTGAAGTCGGCATGGATCGCAAGATGCTGAATTACTGGTTGCAGCAATATATTCAATTGCCGTCGGCGGAAAGGTTGCCGGCCCTGGACAAATGGCTGGGCGGCAGTGACCAGGCGGCGATCGACCGCAGTCTGGACAATCTTTATGCCAACACCAAGTTGACCGATGCCACCGAGCGCAGCAAGTGGTTCGGTGCGCCACGCAAGCAATTTGAAAGCAGCAACGATTCGATGATCAAGCTCGCGGTCGCATTGATGCCTACCATGCTCGAGCTGGAAGAAAACGAAAGGCAGGACTCGGGCAACGACGTGAAGTTCCGCCCCCAATACCTGCAAGGCGTGATCGATTACAACCGCAGCCAGGGGCTGGCCGTTTATCCCGATGCGAACGGCACGTTGCGCATCACCTTTGGTGAAGTCGTGGGTTACTCGCCGCAGGAAGGCGTCAACTACGTGCCATTCACTACCTTGAATGGCGTTGCCGCGAAAGCGACCGATGCGGAACCATTCGACGCACCCAAAAACCTGTTGAAAGCCATCGACGAAAAACGCTACGGCAATCGTGCGGTCGCCAGCCTGAATTCGGTGCCGGTGAATTTCATGACCGACACCGATATTACCGGCGGCAATTCGGGT
>CAZPCE010000135.1:3853-7712 GCA_964584915.1 uncultured Arenimonas sp.
GCCGACACTCAATTCAAAGGGCGAATTGGTCGGTTTGGCGTTTGACGGCAATATCGAAAGCGTTGCCGCGAACTGGCTGTTTGATCCGGCCTTGAAACGCACCATCCATGTCGATATCCGCTACATTTTGTGGATGATGGAACAGGTGGATCCCGCGCCGCGTTTGCTGAAAGAGATGAATGTTATTAAATGATTAATTTCCGATGATTCACAGGAAGCCGGGCTTGCCCGGCTTTTTTTGTGCTTGTTCGAACAGGCTAAACATTTAATGGAAATTGGAATACTCTGTGATCAGGTTAATTTCAGGTGCTGAAAATGAGAGTTCGATTCCACGGAGCGGCCGGCGAAGTCACCGGTTCATGTCACGAAGTGCACGCCAACGGCAAAATGTTGTTGCTTGATTGCGGCATGATCCAGGGCAGCGAAGAAGATGAAAAACGCAATGAACTGGAATTTCCTTTTGAAATAAATTCGATCGATGCCGTCGTGCTCAGCCATGCCCATATCGATCATTGCGGCCGCCTGCCGTTGCTGGTCAGCCGCGGTTATCGCGGACCGATCTACACCCAGGTAGCCACCGCCGATCTTTTGAAGATATTGCTCGATGATGCCGCCTCGCTGGCCTTGATGGATGCGGAGCGTGACAACAAACACCGTCGCGACGGACATCAAAACCACCGGCCGCTTTTCACCAAAGTCGACGTCGGGAATGTCTTGAAGCACGTAAAAGTGATTGCCTATGATGAAGCCACGGAAATTTTTCCTGGCGTAGTCGTTACCTTGCGCGATGCCGGTCACATTCTTGGTTCGGCCAGCGTGACTGTCGAAGCGGACGGAAAGGCTCTTTTGTTTTCAGGCGATCTCGGCCCGATCGGAACGCCGATACTCCGCGACCCTGCAATCCATCGCAAAGCGGACCTGGTCTTGCTGGAGTCCACCTACGGCGGTCGTTTACACCGTTCGCGCGAAGCCACGATTACCGAGCTCGGCGAGATTTTCGAGCAGGCCTGGAACGATGGCGGCAATGTGCTGATTCCGGCCTTCGCGGTGGGGCGTAGTCAGGAATTGCTGTACTGGTTTGCCAAGTATTTCGACGAGTGGAACTTGAAGCGCTGGAAAATTTTTCTGGACAGTCCGATGGCGGTGAAAGTCGTCGATGTCGTCGACAGGCACGTCGACCTGTTCGACGAAGACGCAAAAAAAGTGTGGCAGGGAAAAATGCAACCGTTCAATCTGCCGAACCTGCACTTCACGCCCGAAGTTTCGCAGTCGCAGGAAATCAATAACGTGAAACGCGGCGCGATAATCATCGCCGGTTCCGGCATGTGCACAGGCGGGCGGATTCGGCACCATCTGCGCAATCATCTTGGCAACAAGAAGCATCACATCGTTTTCGTCGGTTACCAGGCTAACGGAACCCTCGGCCGTCGCCTGGTGGACGGGGTAGAAACGGTCCGTATTTTCAACGAGGAATACAGCGTCAACGCGCAGCGCCATACCGTTGGCGGTTTGTCGGCGCACGCCGACCAGGACGGTTTGATGCAATGGTATGGCCATCTGGAAAATCATCCGCCAGTGATTCTTGTGCATGGCGAAGACGATGCGCGAATCGCGATGAAAGAGGCGATGGAGAAAAAGTTCGATTGCGACGTCAGTCTGGCCAAACCCGATCGCGAGGTCGAGCTATAAAAAAACGCCCCGGAAACGGGGCGTTTTCAATTGCGTCATGCGGTCTTATTTTTTCTTGCTCGCAATCCAGCGGTTGATTTTCGCTTCCAGTACCGACATCGGCAGGGAGCCGTCTTTCAGCACCTGGTCGTGGAATTCGCGAACGTCGAACTTGCTGCCCAATTCCGCTTTTGCGTGCGCACGCAATTCGGTGATTTTCAACTGGCCGACTTTATAGGCCAACGCCTGGCCCGGGATGGCCATATAACGTTCCGCTTCGGCGATCGCGTCGGTTTCCGAAACGGCCGAATTGTCGCGCATGTATTTGATCACTTGCTCGCGGCTCCAGCCCTTGTCGTGCAAGCCGGTGTCCACGACAAGACGGATCGCGCGCCACAGTTCGCCCTGCAGACCACCGAAATACATGTACGGATCGGTAAATAAGCCCAGTTCCTTGCCCATGGTCTCGGTATACAGGCCCCAACCTTCGGCGTAAGCGGTTTCACCCCCGAAGCGGCGGAATTTCGGAATGTTCGTCAGCTCCTGCTGGATCGCAATCTGGAAGTGATGGCCCGGAATGGCTTCATGCAAATACAGGTCTTCCGAGTCCCAGGTCTTGCGGGTCGGCAGATCATAGGTGTTCACGTAGAAAATGCCGGGACGGGTACCGTCTTCGCTCGGGCCCTGGTATTCGCCGCCAGCGGAAGAGGCGGCGCGGAAGGCTTCAATCGGGCGAATTTCAAAACCCGCTTTCGGCGTTACCGCAAAGAACTCCGGAATTTTCTGGTCGACTTTCACGCGCAGCGCATTGAACCGGTCGAGCAGCGCTTTTTCATCCTTGTATTCGAATTGCTTGTCGGTATCCATGAAATGGAAGAAATCCTGCAGGCTTCCCTTGAACTTCGTTTCGGCCATGATCTTGCGGATTTCGCCGTGGATACGGGCGACTTCCGACAGGCCGATTTCGTGCAATTCTTTTGGCGTCTGATCGGTCGTGGTCGATGCCTTGGCCCGGTAAGCATAAATCGCCTGACCGTCAGGCAAGCCCTGCATGCCGACGGTATCGCGGCAGGCCGGCAGGTATTCATCGTTGACGAAGGTACGAAGCTGTTTGATCGATGGGTTGATCTGCGTGGTAATCAGCGTGCGGTATTGTTCGGTCAAGCGGGATTTGTCGGCGGCGGAAAAAGTGGCCGGAATGTTCTTGATCGGCAGCCAGAATATATTGTCATCCAGCTTGTCTTTCGCGATGTCATCGAGCTGCGGCAGCACTTTCAGCATCAATACCTTGGGCTGCACCATGCCGATCTTCATGCCTTCGCGCATATTCACTTGCATCTGTGCCAGCAGCTCGGGCACCTTGCCGGCACGCTTGAGCCAGTTGTCGTAATCCTGAACGGTTTTGAATGGTTGCGCGCTGGTGCCGGAACCTAATTGCGCGAACGAACCGACGATGTTGCCGAATTGGTTCAGCGGCATCAAATCGGTGCGGAATTCGTTGCCTTCCAGTTCGAGTTTCAGGCTGCGCACCATGATGTCGTAGGACAGGCGCGTTTGGCCGGTGACATCGTCCGGATTGATGGCTTCGAATTTTTTCAGCCAGTCCTTGCTGAAAGCGATGCTTTCATCCCGGTATTCCGGGCTGAAAAAATTCGGCAGTTGGTCGTTGTAACGTTCGTCACCCACGAAGGTGGCTTGAAGCGGATTGAGTTTCAGCGATGCTTCCCAGTAATCCACATAAAGCTGTTCAAGTTGCTCCGACTTGCTCGGGGCCACTTGCATGGATTTGGCGGCAGAAGGCGCGGCCATCAGCGTGGTGGCACTGAAGGGCAGGGTGAGGGCAATCGCAAGCGTGAGATGACGAAGTTTCATACGGGTCTCCAATAGGTCAGGAGAGCATGGACGAGCACGGCAGCTTTCGCGTGGGCTATAAGTCATGGCGCCGGCCTGGCGCAGGCTCGGCATGTGTTTATTGTGATGCAGGTATCGAGATCGGACCGTCTAGCGGGGGCCTGACTTGGCTTAATCGATACGCGCGGCTTCTTCGCGAAGATGGCGTGCCTGGTCTTCGCCCAGATAGGAATGAATCAATCCACGGGCAATATACAAAAGCGGAATCAGGGCAATTGCTGCACACATCTTGTAGATGTAGTTGAGCGTTCCGACCGCATAAAACAATTCCATCGACCAT